>CAYPAZ010000113.1:0-7434 GCA_964408835.1 uncultured Anaerolineaceae bacterium | reverse complement strand
AGCGCGCCTGCCGCACCGAGAAGCCTCCGCCGCGTCAGCCGCCTCTCCTGGGGGCGTTCCCATGCCATCCTGTCTCCCATACTATCCCCAGTACCCACTAGGGGCCGAAACCCCGCTTTACGGAGGTTCCCGATGCCACCCAAGCTCTCCGCCGCCAGAGTCGCCGAAGGACTCGCCAGCCTCAAGGGCTGGAGCTACGAAGAACCCCCCGCCATCCGGAAGTCCTTCAAGTTCAAGGACCACATCACCGCCATGGGGTTCGTCACGAGGGTCGCTATGACCGCCGAAGTGATGGACCACCACCCCGACCTCCGCATCGTCTACAGCACCGTCACCATTCTCCTCAACACCCACTCCGCCGGCGGCGTGACGAAGCTGGATCTCGAGCTTGCCGGGAAGATCGATGCGTTGAAGTAGCCCCTCCTCCGCCCGTCGACCCGTGACCCGCAACCCGTCAGTACGCCCTCGCCGGCGCCTTCGCCTGCCGCACCAACTCCAACTCCTCAGGAGTGAGTTCCGTCGCAGGCTTCAGGATCTCGTCCTTCAACGGGAAGATGTGCACCGCGTCCCACCCGCATACGTCCTCGCACAGCCGGCACCCCGTGCACTTCTTCGGGTCAACCGTGCTCACCCCGAAGAAGTCGTCCACACGGTCCGTGTGCTCCAGCGTCAACGCGTCGAACGGGCAGATGTTGATGCACAGCTCACACCCCGACCCGATGCACTTGTCCTCGATCACCACCGCCCGCGGCCACTCGTCCTTCTTCAGCGACTTACAGACCTCGCCGAACGTGTCGAGGATCGACTCCGGCGGGCACACCACCCCACACGCCCCGCAATCGATGCAGAGCGTTGGGTCGATGACGTGGATGTAGTTCCGCTCCCCCGTGATCGCGTTCGTCGGACAGCGCTTCGTGCAGGCCGTACACCCGATGCACGTATCGATGATCTTGTAAGGCAAGTCCAAACCCCGTCTGCTGCGGCGTTCGCGCCGCTAGCCTGGTGAAACTCGTCACATTCCATCCTAACGGGTGCGCACCCTGCCCTTCAACGCACTCACGCCCCATCATCCCCATCGCTGAAGTCCAGGATCCGCAATCCAGGGCCCGGAAATCAAAGCGGGCCCTGCGCCGCCAGCACCCTTCCCAGCACCGCCTCCCCGTGGCCGTCGAACGGCCTCCGCCGCGCCCGGATCATCTCTTCCGCCAGCCGCACGCCCTCCCGCGCAGCCGCGATTGCCCCCTCCGCGTACCCCATCGCCGCTCTGTTGCGCTCGAAGTCCTCGTGGTCCCGGACGTAGTACGACCAGTCCGCCCGCACGATCACGTCCAGGTCGAGGTCCACGAACGTCACCTCCCGCCTGCTCACCTTCGCCGGCAGGGCCGCGTCACACTGCCCCCCGAGAAATTCCCCGCGCTCGTCGTAGAACAACAGCGCGGTTAGCGGCGCCGCGGTGCCGACGTAGTGGATGACGTAGCGCGGCAGAGCCTCGCCGTTGCCTGCCCGCTCGCTCTCCGCCGCCCACTTCCTCGCCCACTTCGCTGGCGGCGGGTGCTCCGGCCCGTGATACACCACCAGCCACTCGTCAGTGCCGTCCACCAGGTCTCCCTCCCACTCCCAACTCACCGACCCATCGAACTTCACCTTCCGCACGGTGACCGCGTTCCTCACTCGTGCGCCATCTTCGGCGGCTCCTCCAGAAACCGGTTGATCGCCTCCTTCAATTCCCGGATCTCCGGGAACCGCCCCGCCTCCTTGTTCGCAAACACCACTTCGCCGTTCACCTCCACCATGAACACCCCTCCCCCGCGCGGCAGTAGCGCCAGCGACTCCGTCCACTCCCCGTACGTGGTCAGCAGCTCCTGCGCCACCCACGTAGCCCGCGCCGTGAAGTGGCACGCCCGGCAATACGTGATCGCGATCCGCAACGTCTGCTCCGCCATGCGGACGATCTTACTTCCGCTTGTCGCCCCAGCGCTCCCAGTAGGTCACGTCCTCTACCGGCTGCCGAAGCCCGGTCCCGAACTTCCCCTTCGGCCACCCCAGGGGAATCAGGGCCGCTGTCTCCACCGTCTCCGGGATCCCGAGGAGCTCGCGCACCTCGTCCTGCTTCTGGCGATGCAACGTCGTCAGCGCCGTCCCCAGCCCGAGCGCACGCGCCGCGAGCATCAGGTTCTGCACCGCCGGGTAGATGCTCGAACCCGAAGCGACCCCCGCGTTGACCGCCTGCGTGAATGTGCACGCGAGGATGAGCACCGGCACATCCGCCATATGGTCCGCGAGGTACTGCGCGCTCCGAAGCACCCGCGCGTTGCTTTCCGCCGCCTCCCCCTGGAGCGTAGCCGCCGAAGCATACGCCGGGCGCACGTACTCCTCCCACACGGACGAATACAGCTCCGCGATCTTCTTGCGCGTTTCCGGGTCCTGGATCACCAGGAAGCGCCACGGCTGGGCGTTGCCCCCGCTCGGCGCCCGCGTCGCCGCCCAGATGACCTTCTTGATGTACTCCTGCGGCACCGGGTCCGGCTTCAGCCGCCGCATCGCCCGCTGCGTCCCGATAACCTCGAAGAAGTCGCTCTCTACTATCTCAAGCTCTGCCATGCTCAACCTCCGCCCGGCACTCTAGCAGCTTCCGCAGCTCTGGTTGTTCCTCCGACACTTGACTCACTCAATGTGTCTGGAGCTACGACGTTGGCTTCGGCATCGTGCCGGCCGTTCAGCGCATCGAATGACCGTCCGCAACTGGAGACTGTGCGCGAAGTCCGGCGAGCTACACCACCGGGCAGTTCACCGCGATCCCCGGCGTGAGCACTTCGAACGCCGATGCCATCACCTCCTGCGCCGAGGTGATGCTGTTGGCTTCGTACGAGTCGTCGACCATCACCAGGTTGACGTTCCAGAACGCGCTGTACCCGGCGTCCCCCGGCACCAGGTCGATGATGTTCATCTGACCCTCGACGAATTCCGGATTCCCGTCTGCGTCCATCCCGGTGATGAACGCCCAGATCGGTACCGCCACCGGGTCGTTCAGCCCGAAGTCCGGATAGAACACCTGCTGGCCCTTGTACCAGCCCTGCACCAGCGCCTCGCCCCCCTCCAGCGTGCTTCCCGCCGGGACCACCGGGCAGTTCACGTACATCTCGACGGCTTGCTGTTCATAGCCCGCCGCCGCTACCTCGGCGGCGCTCCGGATCGAGTCCGGCTCGTAGCCCTCCGGCACCGTCACCATCGTCACCTGCCACAGGTCGCTGTACCCGGCGTCCCCCGGTACCACGTCGATGATGTTGTGCTGCCCTTCCACGAACTGCGGGTTCCCCTGAGCGTCCATCCCCGTGATGAACACCCAGATCGGCGCCGTCCCCACGGCGCTCCCGCTTGAGAGTTTCGTGTTGTCACCGAAGTCGTAGTACTCGACCTCCTCGCCCCGGTACCACCCCGCCACCAGCTCGAAATGCTTTGGCTCTCCGAGGTCGACCATGCCGCCGTCGGGTGTCATCCCTCCGGACGGTTCTGTTGCGGTCGTGGCCGGCTCGTCGTCATCGTCGTCGCCGCAGCCCACGGAAAGGGCCGCCGCGACTCCGACAGCGCCAATCGCGCTTCCGCGCAGCACGGTTCGCCGGCTGAGCCGGCTCTGGTTCGTGGACATGTACTCCTCCTCGCCGGGCTCACCGTCCCCGGCGAGGAAGAGCGTCGCGGCTCAGCCTTGCCCAGACCTTAAGCGCCCCTTGCCCGCCGCTTACGAGTTCGTGAACGCTCCGCCTTCCGGCGGAGCTCGCGCCGAATCTTCAACCAACCTCCAGACATCCTTCAGGCTTCCCGCCGCCGCACCTCCTAAGTTCGAATCACGTCCTGACAGGAGGTGCTCTGGTGAGCGCTTCAGCCATCTCCGCCCCGCGTCCCGCTCCCCATGGCATCCTGGGCAGCCTCAACCCCGCCAATGTCTCGGCCGGGCTCTCCGTCATCCTCATTTACCTCGCGGCGCCTATCCCCTTCTACCTCGCGGCCATGACCGCCTTCCCCGACCGGGAAGTGGCCCTCGCCGGGCTCTTCGTCACCTTCGTCACCGCCGGGGTGTTCACCATCGTCGCCTGCCTGGTGACGCGCGAACCTATCGCCCTTGGTTGGTCCATGCCCGCCCTCATCTACCTCGCCGCCGGGGCCGCCGGCCACTCCATGGCCGAACTCGCCGGTGCCTGCCTGGTCGCCGGGGTCGGTCTGCTGTTCATCGCTGTCACCGGCCTCGCCGAGCGCATCGCCCGGGCCATCCCCGGCCCCGTGGTGATGGCCGTCCTTGCCGGGAGCGCCATCGAGTACTGCACGGGCGCCGTCTCCTCGCTCGAAACCGGCTTCCTCGCAGCCGGCGCCCCGATTGCCGGGTTCTTCATTGCCCGTGGCCTCGGCAAGACCTGGTTCCCTCCTATCGCCGGCGCGATGATCTTCGGCCTCCCGGCCGCATTGCTGGGCCCCGGCGCCCAGTCCGCCCCGTTGGAAATCGGCTTCCCCTCACTCCAGCCGCTGGTGCCCGCCTTCAGCTTCGGCGCCGTCGCCGGGTTGGCGCCGCTCCTGGCCATCGCCGCGGTCGTCGGCAACATCCAGGGCCAGAGCATCCTCAAGCTCGAAGGCTACCGCCCCCGCGAAACCTTCGTCGCCACCGCCACGGGCATCATGTCAGTCATCCACGCGCTCTTCGCTGCCCCTCCGGGGACGATGCAGCGCGTGAGCCTCGCCGTCTTCGCGGGCAGCGAAGCAGGCCCGCGTGACACCCGCTACATTTCCGCCATCATCGCTTCGGTCGGCGCCATCCTGATCGCCTTCGCGGTGGTGCCCCTGAGTGCCTGGGTCGATGTCCTGCCCCAGGGCTTCACCAGCGCCCTCGTGGGCCTCGTCATGCTCTCGGTCGTCCTCGAAGCGCTTCAGCGCGCCATGACCGGCAACGCCGTCCATGGCGCATTCATCGCCTTCGTCGTCACCGCCTCCGGCGTCACTCTCCTCGATATCGGCTCGACGCTCTGGGGCCTCGTCGCCGGCATCGTCGCCCTCCACCTCGCCGCCCGGGCCGCCCCGCCCACCGCCACCGCCGAGCCGGAGAAACGGTGAGTCGGAGAATCGGAGAATCGGGCCGGGCGCTCCGAGTCTCCGTTCCAGCCGCACACCTACTCTGAAGCCCCATACAGCAACCTCCCGCTGTCTAAACCGGTCGCGTATACTCACCTGCTGCACACCAGCGACCTAAGGAGTCCCCTATGTCCTTCCTCTCCCGTCTCTTCCGCCCCGCCCGCATCGCTCATGCCCACTGCGATGGCCCCTGCGGCGTCTATGACCCTGCCTCGGCCCGCATCGCCGCCGAGGCCGTCCTCTCCATGGAGAAGAAGATCGCCGCCCTCGGCGATGCCCAGGACCTGGCCTCCATCAACACCCGCACCCGTTTCATCGCCATCAAGGAGCAGCAGGCTGACCTCTGCAAGCGAGAGCTCAATATCCTCTGGCACGACTACTTCAAGCCCGAGCACCTCGAGAAGTACCCGAACCTTCACGATACGTTCTGGAAGGCCGCCAAGCTCGGCTCGAAGAACAAGACCGAGCAGGACGCCGCCAACGGCGAAGCCCTCCTCGCCGCCATCGAAGAGATCCACAACATCTTCTGGGCCACCAAGGGCCGCTCGGATGTGCCCTTCTACCGCGCGAACCCCTAACATCGATCCATGAGCATTCTCAGGGGCGGCCCGCGACCATGGGCCGCCCTCCTTGTCTCCCTCGCAGCCCTCACGGCCATCGCGGCCTGGGTTCGAAGCCGGTTCATCCGCTACGAAGTTGAAGGCGAAAGCATGCTGCCGGCCGTCTACCCGGGCGACTACCTCATCGCCGATGTCGCGGCCTACAACCGCAACCTCCCCCACCCCGGAGACCTCGTTCTCGCCGCCGACCCCCGCGAGCCCGCACGCACGCTTGTGAAGCGCGTCGAACGCGTCGACCTCCATCGCCAGGCCTGGCTCACCGGCGACAACCCGGCGGAAAGCACCGACTCCCGCATCTTCGGCGCCATCCCGGTGGACCTCATCCAGGCCCGCGTCCTCTTCCGCTACTGGCCCCTCTCCCGCCTTGGCTTCCCGGACTGACCTCCCGGGCTCCAATCCAAACTCCTCAATCCAGAATCCCCAATCCAAAATCCAAAATTCCCCTAAACTCTCCCCCAATGTCCCTTCTCGACCTCCCCTCCCCCATGACCGGAGCCGTCCTCGAAGTCCTCGTCGGCCCGGGCGAAGCTATCACCCTCGGCCAGGAACTTCTCATCATCGAGTCCATGAAGATGGAGATCCCGATAGAGTCACCCACCGCCGGCACCATCAGCGAAGTGCTCGTCGAACCCCGGCAGAAAGTCAGCGAAGGTACCCCGCTCCTGCGCATCGACCCCGCCTGACGCTATCCTCGCCCCATGATCACCGATGTCGAAGTCCGCTCCGCCGGCCGCAAGGGTCTCGGTGTGTTCGCGCTTCGCGACTTTCGGAAGGGCGACTTCATCTTCCGCCGCCGGAACGGACCGCCGCTCTCGGCCGTCGAAGTCGAGCACCTCTCCGAGGAAGACAGGCGCCACCTCACCGAGCTCGGCTGGGATCGATTCGCCGTCATCCATCCGCCCGGCTGCTACCTCAACCACTCCTGTGAACCCAACGCCATGCGTTCAGGCGTTAAGGTCTTCGCCTGGCGGGACATCGGCCGAGGCGACGAGATCACGATCGACTACCGCCTCAACGCCTTCGACGGCTCTTCCTGGCCCCGCCTCTGCGGCGCCCCGTCCTGTACCGGGACTGTCGTCGGCTCGTTCTTCGCGCTTCCGCCCGAAACCCGGCGCACCTACCTTCCCTACGCCCCCACGTTCATCCGCCGCGAGTACCACCGCCACGCCAACTCCGGGGGAGCGGGCTCGCCCGCGACGGGACAGAGCCGATGAGCGCAGACCTCCCCGGCTTCGTTCTCATTACGGGCCTCATGGCCAGCGGGAAGTCGACCGTCGCCCAGGCCCTGGCCGAGCGCCTGCCCCGCGCTGCCCACGTCCGCGGTGATGTCTTCCGGAGGTTCATGGTCTCCGGCTCCGAAGCCATCACTCCCGGGATGACCCCCGGCGCCCGCGCCGAGCTCGAGCTTCGCTACCGCCTCAGCGCCCATGCGGGTGCGGCCTATGTGACCGCTGGCTTCACCGCCATCGTCCAGGACATCGTCATCGGCCCCTGGCTCAGCCGGTACCTCGAGTTCGTCGAGGCCCGCCCCCTTCGTGTCGTTGTCCTCAACCCGTCACCGGCCGCCGTCGCCGAGCGCGAGGCCCTGCGTCCGAAGACCGGCTACAAGGACGGCTGGACCGTTGAAGCCATGCACGCCGACTTCATCCGCGACACTCCTCGCATCGGCCTCTGGCTCGATACCACCAACCTCACCGTC
>CAYPAZ010000112.1:0-7466 GCA_964408835.1 uncultured Anaerolineaceae bacterium | reverse complement strand
CGCGATCCGGGCGTATACCCACGTCGGAAGGTTCAACGGCCGCACCAGGCGCCGGGCCGCTACCGAGGCTCGGCGCGCCGGGGGTGGCCGTGGTGCCTGTGCCGGGCACCGGGAACGTCGGCCTGAAGCCAACGGCGAGGCCCGGCTGAACAGGCAGCTGATCCATGAGTTGCGTATCCTGCTGACCGGTCCTGAAGGTGACGATCGCGTTGGGGTCCCGGCAGGGATCCGGTTGCCCGGGGAGGCCGACCCAGACGACGACATCGCCGTTTGCCGTGACATCTCCGGCCGCTACGTCGACGTAGTCGCACTGCGTGTCTCCGACGTAGGCGGACAGGTGGTGGAAGATGCTCTCCGGCGTCTCTCCCGGCTTGTCGGGTGGGACGAAGGTGCGCTGCACGAACCATGAGCCCAGCACGAACGCGCCAGCAGACTCACTGCCATCGGGCTTTGCGATTCCGGCCGCGGCGAGTGAATCACCGGTGGTGGGGACACCGAGCATGAGCGGGCCGAACGCGAAGCGGGAGCCCGTCTCCTCGAGACAGCCGCCTTCCATTGTAAGTCCGCCGTTCCACTCGCCCTCGAATGTGACATTCACCGGCACAGTGGCGGCCAGTTGCCCATCCGACCCGATGGTGACTTCAGTCGTGCCGAGGATCTGGCCCGGGCGGCTGCGGCGCCAGTCGTCCATCATGCGGACTGTGAGCACGTAATCACCGGGGCACTCCTCGAAACCTGAGCCCGAGACCGCGAGGCTTCCGGTCTGACCCAGGACGAGGACCTCGGGATCGACTTGCACCTCGGCATCGCGGGCGGGGAACGTGCCGTCCTCGCCGGTCTCCCCATCCTGGGCCCGGGCAGTGGCCATTGTCAGCCCAACCAGCGCCAAGAAGCTCAAGACAAGGACAAGCAACCGTGTACTCCGCAGGCTTCGAGGACAGATGTTCATCCTCATCACCACCGCTTGTGATAGCGCGAACAGCTTCGTTGTACGTGGCACTATAGTCTTTCGCAGAAGTTACATTTTGATTGGGAAGGCCGGGACAGGCCGCCGACATGAGAATGGCGAGTGAGAACATCGCGGCTGGAGCCGCGTCAGTAGACGAGCCGTTACGACGAACGCCTAGTTCGGGGGGGGGGATGCCATTCTCTACCTCCAGGTAACACCCGGGCAGGGAGCATAGGTCGCATCCTGAGACGTTGTCAACGCCGCTGGTCAGGTCCGGCCGTAGAGTCTCTGAAGGCGACCGAGCGCGATGCCGGCATCCCAGCCGGGGGCGCGGCCACCGGGCGGAGGGCCGGCGAATGAGACATCGAGCCCGGCCTGGATAAGCAGCCATGAAATGACCGAGTCTGAGGTCCACATCTCGCGCGTGCCTCGCACCCTGCGGCCCCAGACGTGGCGCGGGACCGAGGGGGCCAGGTCGAGGATGCGCTGGACCACGCCGCAGTCTCCGGTCAGGTGGATCGGGCCGGCGACGGCCCACTGCTCGTCGGGGATGGTCTCGGCGGGGATGCAGCGGAGGGCGTAGCGGAACAGCTTGAGGCGGTCCGCCCCGCGGACCCCGACGGCGCCGGTCACGATGGGCTCGACTGGCGCGCTGACGAACGCGGGCGTGAGCTCCAGGGTGAACGCCGAGCCCTGGCCGGTGCGGAGTTTGAGGGCAGAGTGGAGCAGTTCGGTCCGTGGACGGCGGGCGCGGGTGGCTTCGAACGCCTCCCACCAGCGGAGGCTGGCCTGCTGGAAGCGGGATGTCCCGGCGCCGACCGGGATCCAGTAGAGGTCGGCGCTGCAGCCGGTCATGCGCGGCTCAGCGGGCAGCCAGGATGCGAGAGGCGATCTCGGTGCGCGGAGTCATGGAATCGGTGGTGGCGGCAGCGAGATACTGGACGGCGATGACCCAGCGGCCATCGAGGTAGATATCGGTCCAGACGGCGTTGCCCTGGCTATCGGGGCGGGTGGTCTCGTAGGAGGTGTGCTGCTCGCCGAGGTCGGGGCCGGTGCTCACGACATTGGCGGGGCCGCCGGGGAGGCTGGTATCGGGCTGGGTGGGGTCAGAGCCTACGAGCGCCTGGATAGGGATGGTGGCGTAGGCCTGGACGACAGTGCCGTAGAGGTCGAAGGCCTCTTCGGTCGTGGCCAGCAGGTAGACGCGCATCAACACCTGGCCACCGTTGTTGGCGAGGTAGCGGGCGCGGGCCATGTCCTGGCCGGGTGGGACGCCGGGGTCCTGGCCCCGTTCGGCAAGCGTGAAGCCGAGGTCGCCGAGGTCAGGGAGGACGTCGGCGGCAGCTACTGGGGACGGCCCTCCGTTACCATCGTCGTCGTCGCCTCCGCCGCTGAGCACGACGAGGAGGACCGCCCCGAGCGCCACGACGAGGATGCCGACGCCTGTGAACGCGATAACGGCGGGGAGGCCAAGTTGGCCCTTCGGCTTGGGGCGCCGGGCGGGTGGGCGGCGGCGGCTCATATCGCGTCGCTCGGGTGCCCGGGAGCTAGCGCATCTTCGCGACTTCGATGACGAGGTCGGCGGCTTGCTCGGGGTTGAGGTGGTCGGTATTCACGCACATGTCGTACGTCCAGGGATCCCCCCAGCCGACATCGTAGAAGCGGCGGTAGTAATCCAGCCGCTCGGAGTCGGTCTTTTCGATGGTCTTGGTGGCCGTCTTCTCATCGACGCCCATGCCGGCCATGATCCGGCGTACGCGGAATTCGGGCGAGCCGGTGACGAAAGCCTTAACCGTATCCAGACGGTCCTTGAGGATGATCATCGCGCCGTGGCCCATGATCACGCAGTCTCCCTGTTCGGCCATGCCGACGATGGCGTTTTCGACGAAGCGGCGGTAGTCATTCGAGGTGGCGAGCGGCGTGGTAGCGAGGGGGACGGGGTCTGCCCATGCGGCGGCGGGCATGGAGGGGTTGCGGGCGAGCGCTTCGAGCAGGCGAGTCATGAGGGAAGGTGTGTGCTCAGCTTCGCTCACGGTCTCGGGCGAGACGTTGGCTTCGCGGGCGGCTTCCTGGATCACCTGGTAGTCGATGTAGCGGAAGCCGAGGCGTTGGGCGACCGTTTGGGCGACATCTTCCCCGGCGGTGCCTACCTGGCGGGAAATGGAGATCACACGAGTATTCATCGGCATACCTCCCGGCGGGAGCATTCTACCCTGCGGCGGGGATCGGCCGGCAGAGGGTGGCTCACGTGTTTCCAGCCCCGGCGCTCTGGTATCCTCGTGGCACCAGTTGCGCCCAATGGTGGGCAGCATTCGAAGGGAACCGCAGCATGGACCAGGACGTGAAACCGTGGCGGCGCCTCGCGCTTGTGTTCCCGGGGCAGGGCTCGCATCACGTCGGCATGGGGGAGCGGCTCTCGGGGGTCTCCAGGGCCGCGATGGACATCTTCCGGCGCGCTGATGAGGTGCTGCAGATGCACCTCTCGCGGCTGTGCTTCGAGGGCCCGGAGGAGGAGCTGGAAACGACCATCAACCAGCAGCCCGCGACGTTCGTGGTCTCGATGGCGTGGCTCGCGGCCCTTCAGGAGCGGTGGGGCGAGCTCGACCGGAAGCTCGAACCGGTGCTCTTCGCGGGGCATTCGATGGGCGAGTTCACGGCGGCGGTGGCAGCCGGTTCGATAGCGTTCGAAGACGGTCTCTTGTTGGTGCGGGAGAGGGGCATCCTGATGGATAAGGCAGGGAAGGCGAACCCGGGCGGGATGGCATCGGTCCTCGGACTTTCGGAGGCCCAGGTGCAGGAGATCTGCGCGGCGGCGGCCGTGGATGGCCCGATCAACCTCGCGACAGCAAACTGCGAGGGGCAGAACGTGATCTCCGGTGCGCTGAAGCCACTCCAACGGGCGATGGAGATGGCGCAAAAGGCAGGCGCCCGCCGCGTGGTGCGCCTCCCCATCTCGATTGCTTCGCATTCGCCGCTGATGAGCATGGCCAGCGAGGGCATGAGCCGCGTGCTCCAGAAGCTCAACATGCGCGACCCGGAGGCGCCCCTCGTCGGTAATATCAACGCCGACCTGCTGGAGACGGAACCCGAAGTCCACGCCGAGCTGCGCGACCAGCTAACGAACGGCGTGCGCTGGCAGAAGTCGGTTGAGGAGATGAAGGCGCAGGGAGTGGACATGTTCATCGAGGTGGGTCCGGGGAATGTGCTGACGCGGTTGATCCGGCGCATTGACTACGGGGTCAACAGCCTGAGCGTTTCGGACGACTACGAAGGGCTCCTGAGCGAGGATTTCCGCCTCGTGGAAGCTGCGGCGCAGTGAACCGCCGCGTCGTGGTCACGGGTGTTGGGGCGGTGACGGCCGCGGGAAACACCGCGCCAGAGACCTGGAGATCCATGGTTGAGGGGCGAAGCGGGATCGGGCCGATCACGCTGTTCGACCCGGAGCCCTACCCGATCCGGATCCAGGCGGAGGTGAAGGACTTCGAACTTGGCGACCGGGTGGACCCGAAGCAGCAGCGGTACATGGGCCGCAGCGTGGGCTTCGGCATGGCGGCGGCACTGGAAGCACTCGAAGACAGCGGCTACCAGATCACCGAAAGCAACTCCGAGATGGTCGGGGTGATTTTCAGTTCAGGCGGTGGGAGCACCGACCTGTTGCTGGAGTACCAGAAGGTGTTGGAGGAGAAGGGTCCGCGGCGAGTGACGCCATTCCTCGTAGCGAACTTCATCCCGGATGCGACGAGCGGGCACATCGCGATAGCGACCGGGGCGCGCGGGCCGAACATGGCCATCGTGAGCGCCTGCGCAACGGGGGGCGGGACGATCGGTGAGGCGTTCGAGAACGTCCGGAGAGGCGACGCGGACATGGTGATCACCGGGTCCACCGATGCCGTTTTGATGCCGATCTTCCATGCGACGTGGTGTTCGATGCGGGCGCTGGCGGGGGATAACGAGAACCCCACGAAGGCGCTGAAGCCGTTCGACCTGAATCGCGATGGCTTCATCGCGGGTGAGGGTTCCTGCGGGATGATCCTGGAGGAGTATGAAGCGGCGCAGGCCCGGGGCGCGCGGATCTACTGCGAAGTCATCGGCTACGGATCATCCAACGACGCGTACGACATGATCGCGCTTCATGAGACCGGCCGGGGGCTCAAGCGAGCCGTGAACGCGGCGGTGCGGAAAGCGGGGATCGATCCCGCGGAGATCGATTACATCAACCCTCACGGGAGCGGGACGCCACTGAACGACCGCGTGGAGACGCTGGTGTTCAAGGAGGTCATGGGGGAGGCCGCCTACGACGCCGCAATCAGCTCCGTGAAGCCGATCACCGGCCACTGCATGGGGGCATCAGGCTCGGTGGAGGCGCTGGCCTGCGTCATGGCGATCCACGAGCAGGTAGTGCCGCCAACCATCAACTACACGACGCCAGACCCTGAATGTGACCTCGACTACGTGCCAAACGAGGCGCGGCAACGCAACGTCCGCGTGGCGATGACGACTTCCGTCGGGTTGGGGGGCCACAATTCAGCGGTCATCTTCCGCCAGGCAGACTGAACCACCGGAGAGAAACTCGTGACCCGTGCTCTCGTGACCGGCCTTGGAGCAATCACGCCCATCGGCAACAGCGCCCAGGAGTTCTGGGAGAACCTGACGGCGGGCGTCTCCGGCATCAGCCGGATTACGCAGTTTGACGCCTCGAACTTGCCCGTCCAGATCGCCGCGGAGGTGAAGGGCTTCGACCCGGGGCCGTACATGGACTCGAAGGCGGCCCGGCGCATGTCGCGCTTCTCCCAGCTCTCTGTGGCGGCGGCGGTGCAGGCGTCGCAGGACGCAGGGCTCGAGATCTCCGCAGCAGAGGCATCGCGGGCGGCGGCATGCGTTGCCACGGGCGGAGGCGGGGTGGTCGACACCGCCGATGAGATGCTGGTCTACACGGAGAAGGGGCCCCAGCGAGTGAGCCCGTTCTTCGTGCCGACCATGGCGCCGAACATGGCTTCGTGCCAGGTCTCGATGAACCTGGGGCTGCGCGGCCCTGCGCTGACTTCGACTGCGGCGTGCGCCTCGGGGCTGTACGCGTTCATGGAAGCGAAGATGCTGATCGACTCCGGCCGGAGCGACATCGTGTTCGCGGGGGGGACGGAGGCAGCGCTGCACCCACTACCTATCGCAGCGCTGGCGAACATGCGCGCGCTGAGCCGCCGGAACGACGAGCCCGAGCGCGCCAGCCGCCCATTCGACCGTGACCGCGACGGATTCGTGTTCGGGGAAGGGGCGGCCATCATGGTGATAGAGTCGGAGGAGCACGCGCTGGCGCGGGGGGCGAAGGTCTACGGCGAGCTGCTGGGGGGCGGCCTCTCGTGCGACGCCTACCACATCACCGCGCCGCGTGAGGATGGCACGGGAGCGGCGGAAGCGATGACGGAAGCGCTCAAGGCGGCCGGCCTCGCGGTGGATGACATCGATTACATCGCGGCCCATGGCACGGGGACACCGCTGAACGACGCCGCGGAGACGGTGGCGATCAAGCTCGCGTTCGGGGAGGCGGCGGGGCGGCTGGCGATCTCTTCGCCGAAGTCGATGGTGGGCCACCTGCTGGGGGCGGCGGGCGCGGTCGGCGCACTTGCGGCGCTGATGGCGGTCCACACCGATACGGTGCCTCCGACGGCGAACCTCGAGAACCCGGACTTGCCGGACTGCGATCTGGATTACGTCCCCTTGAAGGCCCGAAGCCGGGAGGTGCGCGCGGCGGCGGCCAACGGGTTCGGATTCGGGGGCCAGAACGGCAGCGTCATCTTTCGCAAGTACACCCCTTCGGCGTAGCATCCGCCGCTAACACCCACATCCCCAAACCACACCCCGGAGTTAAGTCAATGTCCTCCGTCTTTGAACGTGTCCGCGATGTCGTCGTTGCCCAGTTGAAGGTCAGTGCGGAAGAAGTGACCCCGGAAGCGAACCTTATCGATGACCTGAGGGCGGACTCGTTGGACGTCGTCGACCTTACGATCGCGATCGAGGAGGCGTTTTCGGACTCGGACATCGAGATCCGGGACGAAGATGCGGAGAACATCCGCACGGTGCAGGACATCCTGGACTTCCTATCTGCCAACGGCGTCTCCTGAACCACGGAGACACGAAGAGCACGAAGACGCCCGAATGGATGACGATGTCGGTGACCGGCCCCGGAGCAGCGAACGCGAGCGCTGGCGAGGGAGGTCTCAATTCCGACGTCAGAGTACTGAAGGACGGGGTCCGCCGAGTCGTCCCCTGACCTCTCCCGTTCTTTGTGTCCTCTGTGTCTCTGTGGTTCTTGGGGGCTAGCCGGCGAGGGAGCGGAGGCGGGCGACGATGTCGGGGAGGAGGGTGAGAAGGCGGTCGATCTCGGCGGGGGTGTTGGATCGGCCGACGGTCAGGCGGAGGGAGGCGTGGGCGAGGTCGGGGTCGATGCCCATGGCGGTGAGGACGTGGGAGGGTTCGAGGGCGCCGGTGGTGCAGGCGCTGCCCGAGCTTGCGGCGACGC
>CAYPAZ010000111.1:0-7498 GCA_964408835.1 uncultured Anaerolineaceae bacterium | reverse complement strand
CACTCTTTCCCTACACGACGCTCTTCCGATGATCGGAAGAGCGTCGTGTAGGAAATGGGAGAGAGCACGCAGCGCCGGCGCGCGAGGGACCGCCCGGGTGGTCTCGCTTTGCGCGCCTTCTCCCCTCATCCCTGAAGAAGGCGTGAGGGTTTTATGTTTACTGGCATCATCGAAGAGGTGGGCGAGGTGCTCGAGGCGGGGCCGGGCACGCTGCGCATCCGCGCGCCCTTCGTGCTGAGCGATGCGAACCTGGGGGATTCGATCGCGATCAACGGGGTGGACCTGACGGTGGCAGAGATGGATGACGGGCGGGAGACGTTCTTCGCGCACCTGATGCCGGAAACGTACCGGCGGTCCAACCTGGGGGAGCTGGGGACGGGGGACCGGGTGAATCTGGAGCGGAGCGTGCGACCGATGGACCGGTTGAGCGGGCACATCGTCCGCGGGGTGGTGGAGGGGGTGGCGACGCTGGACTCGTTGACGCCGGAGGGGGAGGCTGTGATCGCACGGTTCCTGACGCCGGCGGAGCTGTTGCGGAGCATGGTGGTGAAGGGGCCGGTGTGCATCGATGGGATCAGCCTGACGATCGTGGCGAAGGATGCGGAGAGCTTTTCGGTTTCGCTGGTGCAGTACACGCAGGAGCACACGAACCTGATGGGCCGGAAGCCGGGCGACCGGATAAACATCGAGACGGACATTATTGGTCGATACGTACAGCAGTACATGGAGGAGATGCGCCGTGACTGAACGCGACTCGGTGATGGCCACGGTCCCGCAGGCCGTGGAGGAGTACCGGAACGGGCGGTTCGTGATCATCACGGACGACGAGGATCGGGAGAACGAGGGGGACCTGTGCATCGCGGCCCAATTCGTGACGCCGGAGACGATCAACTTCATGGCGAAGTATGGGCGTGGGCTGATCTGTTGTTCGATAACCGAGGACCGGTGTGACGATCTGAAGCTGCCGCTGCTGGTGGACCAGAATTCGAGCCACTTCGGGACGCCGTTCACGGTGCCGGTGGAGGCCCGGACCGGCGTGACGACGGGGATCAGCGCGGGCGACCGGGCGCGGACGGTGCAAGTGCTGATCGACCCGATGTCGACGCCGAACGACCTGGTGAAGCCGGGGCACATGTTCCCGCTGCGGGCGCGGAACGGCGGCGTGCTGGTGCGGGCGGGGCAGACCGAGGCGAGCGTCGATCTGGCGAAGATGGCGGGGCTTTATCCGGGCGCGGTCATCTGCGAAATCATGAAGGCGGACGGGGAGATGGCACGGATGCCGGACCTGAAGCGGTTCGCGCGCAGGCACGGTCTGAAGATCCTGACCATCAATGAGATGATCAAGTACCGGCTGCGGACGGAGCGGCTGGTGCAGCGGGTGGCAGAGACGCCGCTGCCGACGCCAACGGGGGACTGGCGGATCATCGCATACCGGTCAGAGAACCAGCCGGACGAGCACGTGGCGCTGGTGAACGGCGCAATCGACCCGGACGAGCCTGTGCTGGTGCGGGTTCACGACCAGTGCGTGACGGGCGACGTGTTCGCTTCGCTGCGGTGTGACTGCGGGGAGCAGAAGGATATCGCGATGAAGCTGATCGGGGAGCAGGGCGGGGTGTTCCTGTACATGCGGCAGGAGGGCCGGGGCATCGGGCTGCACAACAAGCTACGGACGTACGAGCTCCAGGACCAGGGCATGGATACTGTGGACGCAAATATCGCGCTGGGGTTCCCGGCGGACCGGCGGGACTACGGCATCGGGATGCAGATCCTGGTGGACCTTGGGATCAAGAAGATGCGGCTGCTGACGAACAACCCCGCGAAGCGGGCGGGGCTTGAGGGATACGGGCTGGAGGTAGTGGAGCGCATCCCAATCACAACGGTGCCTAACGCGCATAACATTCGCTACCTGGACACGAAGCGGAAGCGAATGGGACATCTGCTGGACGGGCTGGAGACGCTGGCAGGAGGCAACTAGCTTTGGATTCTCGACTCTGGACTTCGGATTCGGGGATTCTGGATTCGGGAGACGCTTGATGAGGGAGATAGAGGGTGGCCTCGACGGGAGTGGCCTGCGGGTGGCGGTGGTGGTGGCGCGATGGAACGGGTTCGTGACTGAGAAGCTGCTGGAGGGCGCCCTGCGGGAGTGCAAAGCGCTCGGCGTGGCGGACGATAGCGTTGCAGTGATCCGGGTTCCGGGGTCGTTCGAAGTGGGCGTGGCGACGAAGTGGGCGGCGGAAAGCGGGCGCTTCGACGCGGTGGTGTGCATCGGGGCGGTGATCCGGGGGGACACAGCGCACTTCGAGTACGTCGCGGGCGGCGCGGCGGAGGGGATCGGGAGAGTGGCGCTGGATACCGGGGTGCCGTGCATTTTCGGGGTGTTGACCGTGGACACGGTGGAGCAGGCCATGGAACGGGCGGGTGGTAAGGAGGGTCACAAGGGCGAGGAGGCGGCGCGGACCGCAGTGCAGATGGCGCGGTTGCGAGAGATGGTCCGTGGGTGAGAGCCGCTGGCAAGCCTGAGGATGTTAGTCTGGCCCTAAGGATCTACTGGTAGAACTGCCCTGCGGGAGTAGTATCCCGCGCCACGATGGTGACGTTCCATCCGAACACGCCCGGCTACCGGGAGAACCCGTACCCCACGCTCGAGCGATTGAGGGCACGGGAGCCGGTGCACCGGAGTATGGAGCTCGACGCGTGGGTGTTGACCTCGTACGAGGCATGCCGGGTGGCGCTGCAGGACGACGCGGTATTCTCCAACGATCCGGCACACGACCGAGGGCGGCTCGGGACGAAGGTGGCGGCGATCAGGGATTCGGTACCGCTGGGGCGGATACCGATCCTGGCGAACTCGGACGCGCCCGACCACGCGAGGCTGCGGGCGATTGTGAGCCGAGCGTTCACACCGCGAGCGATGGAGGTTATGCGAGGGCCGATCGAAGCGGCGGTGGACGCGCTCATCGCTCGCCGGAGCGGAAAGCAGATGGAGGTGATGTCGGGGCTGGCGGAGCCGCTGGTAGTGAGCGCGGTGATGGCGCACCTCGCGGTGCCGCTGGACGACCGTGCAGCGTTCCGGCGGGCGACGATGGCGATGATGCGCGCGCGGGTGGAGGGCCCGGCACATGTCCTCGCCGCGGTCAACGGATACCGGGAGCTCAGGGGGATGTTCCGGCGGTGGGCGGAGCTGGAAATCCCGGAGACGACGGTGCTGGGGACGCTGTTGCGATCGATGGGGGAGCCGGCCGGAGCCACGGTTGACGAGGCGATCATGCTGCTGACCCATATCTCTACGGCGGGGAACGGCCCAACGGCTTGCGGGCTCGGAAACCTGGTGCTGGCGCTTGGCGAACACCCCGAAGCACAGCAGGCGTTGCTGGAGGATGGATCGCTCATCGCGGCGGCGGTGGAGGAGGGGCTGAGATTCGACAGCCCGACGCACGTTGTGGCGCGGTTCGCGAAAGAGGAGGCTCACCTGGGCGGGCGACAGATCCGGTCGGGGCAGGCAGCTTACTGCGTGCTTTCGGGTGCGAACCGCGACCCCGGGCGGTTTCCCAGGCCCGATGAGTTCCGGATGGACCGGGAGGAGGGGCGGCAGCTGAGTTTTGGGCTGGGAGCCCACTACTGTCTCGGGGCGCCGCTTGCGAGGTTGGAGCTGGAGGCGGCCCTAGCCGGGCTGTTGCGGGAGTTCGCTCCGTTCCGCGTGGTGGCGATGGCAAGGGGAGGGACGTTCCTCCTGCGCGGCCCGATGAGGGTGATCATCGAGCGGGCGTGACGGGCGGGGGTTGCCGTGTGCGCGGGGTTGGGTAACGCTAGGGGCCGCGCCGGACCGGCCCGGCCAAGCCAGCTATGCCCTCGTACCAGCCAAACACCCCGGCCTACCAGCAGGACCCGTATCCCGCGCTCGCGCGCTTGCGCGCGGAGGCGCCCGTGTACCGGAGTCCGGAGCTCGGTGCGTGGGTGCTCACTTCGTACGAAGCGTGCGACAGGGCGCTGCGCGATGACGAGGCGTTCTCCTCGAACCCGCTGCACGCGTCCGGCGGGCTGGGCGAGTCGATCGCAGCGACGCGGGCGCAGGTACCGCTCGGGGAGGCCCCAATCCTGGGGAACTCGGATCCGCCGGAGCACACACGACTGCGGGCCATTGTGAACCGCGCTTTCACGCCGCGGGCGATGGAAGCGACGCGGGCCGCGATCGAGACGGAGGCGGCGCGGCTGCTGGATGTAGCGGGGGCGCGGTTCGAGCTGATGGCCGGGTTGGCTGAGCCGCTTGTGGTGTGGTCAGTGATGGAGCATCTCGGGATCCCGGCGGAGGACCGCGGCCAGTTCCGGGCGGCGGGGATGGCGATCATGCGGGCGCGGGCGGAGGGTCCTGCACACGCGGCGCCGGCAGCGGCCGCGCACCAGGACCTGCTGGGGCTGCTGAAGGGCCGTTGGGCGGAGGCGGAGATCCCCGAGACAACGGTTTTGGGGACGCTGATCCAGGCGGCGCAGGCAGGCGAGCGGCTGAGCGAGGACGAGATGCTGATGCTGCTCATTCACATCTCGATGGCGGGGAACGGGCCGACGGCCTACGCGGTGGGGAACCTGGTGCTCGCTCTGGGCCAGCGCGGGGAAGTGCAGGAGCTCGCCCGGAGTGTTCCGGGGGCCATCGCCGGGATTGTTGAAGAGAGCTTGCGGTTCGACAGCCCGACTCACGTGGTGGCGCGGTTCGCGCGTGTGGACACGGAGCTGGCAGGGCGGACCGTCGCGGCGGGGGACACGGCGTACTGCGTCATCGGGGCTGCGAACCGGGACCCGGGGCGGTTCAGAGAGCCGAACGAGTTCCAGCCACGCCGCGAGGACAATCGCCATCTGAGCTTCGGGATGGCGGCGCACTTCTGTCTGGGAGCGCCGCTTGCCCGGCTGGAGTTACAGGTGGTTGTGGCCGCGCTGCGGGAGCACTTCGGTACGTTCCGGGTGGAGTCTATGCAGCGCGGGGGGACGTTCTTGCTCCGGGGACCGAAAGCGGTACTGGTGGGGCCGGGGTAGGTGCTCGAGCACCGCGTCGGGTTTAGGCCGCGAGGGCGTTGGCGAGCTCGTCGTCGTTGATGTTGGGGCCAACAACGGCGGAGTGGCAGGGGGCGGAGAAGACGCGGTTGGCCACCGCTTTGACATCGTCGGCGGTGATAGCTTCGAGGGACGAGACGACCTGGTCGACGCTTTCGATGAGTCCGCGCGTGAGGAGGGATTCGCCGTGACGCTGGCCGAGAGCATGCGCTGTTTCCAGCGACAGGCGGAAGCGGCCGATCGCGTGGTCTTTGGCCTTCCGGAGTTCGTCCTCTGGCGTGAGTTCGTCGACCAGTTTGCGGGTCTCCTCGCGGCAGACGGTCACGGTCTCGGCGAGCTTGTCGCGGTTAACGCCAGCGGAGATGGTGAAGACACCTGCGTCATCGAGGTAGCCATAGCCGGAGCTGACCGAGTAGGCGAGCCCGCGGCGTTCGCGAACTTCGCGGAAGAGGCGAGAGGACATCCCGGCACCGAGCACGTCGTTCATGATGCGAAGCGCGTGGCGGTCGGGGTCGTTCCTACCAAAGATGGCCTGGCCGAGGACGACGGTGCACTGGTCGATATCGCGGCTCTCAGACTCCACCAGGGGGCCACGGGTGCCGGGGTCGTAGGGGGCGACGGAAGGAATCGCGCCGGGCGTCATGTCGCGGAACAGCGGCTCGGCCTGGGCCACGACCTGCTGGTGGTCGAGGTTGCCGGCGACTGAAAGGACGATGTTGGAGGGCAAGTACCACTGAGAGATGTGCTCGATGAAGTCCGGGCGCTGCATGTCTTCGACCAGCTCGACGGTGCCGCCGACATCCCAGCCGCAGGGCTGCGCGCCGTAAACGGCGGTGCCGATGAGGCGGTGGGCCCAGGCGCCGGGGTTATCGTGGTTTCGCTTCAGTTCCTGCTGGACGACAGTGCGCTCACGATCGATCTCTGACTGCTCCAGCTTGGAGTGGAGGAGCATATCAGCAGCGACATCGAGCGCGGTGGGGAAGCGATCGAAGGGGACGATGTTCCAGTAGCAGGTGAACTCTTTGTTCGTGTAGGCGTTCAGCGTGCCACCCGCGCCCTCGATTTCTTCGGCGATCATGACTGCGTCGGGGCGACGCTCGGTGCCCTTGAACACCATGTGCTCAAGAAAGTGCGTAATCCCGTTCAGGCGCTGGGGTTCGGAGCGCGAGCCTACGCCGACGAAGAGGCTGACCGAGGCCGCCTGGGTCGAAGGCATCGGCGTGGTGACGATGCGCAGGCCGTTGGGAAGCGTCGTGATTTGCCAGGGCTCCGGCATCCGGGGCGGCTCCTTTCGATAGGCACCGCATTCTACGGATCGAAGGTCAACTGCAAAGCGAGCACGTTAAGAGACTTGCGGAACGGGGAGGCCTCGGTTCCACTCTGAGAGTGAAAGAGATCGAAGGAGTCCGGTTGGCGCCGAACTGGACGACGGCGGCCGGGGCGGTCGAGGGCGTGCTCGAGTACGTTGGCCAACCACTGCCACGCCACGCGATCATGGGTCTCACAGGCCATGCGTGGCACCTATGCATCACCTCCAGCGATGGGGTGCACGTGCTTCCTGATGGGCCGGTGAACCTGGACTGGGAAGCGATGGTTGACGGGTACTCCCGGACGGGGACTTCGTGGGAGCGGTTCGCCCTGAGACTGGCGCCGGGCGGGGACTGGGCCGAGGGCCGGGATGCGGCGGTTGAGTGGGCCATCGAGCGGATCGATGATGGCCGTCCCGTGGTGGCGTGGGATGTTCAGCTGCACGAGTTTGGCACGGTCTATGGGTACGACCGCGCGAGGGGCGGGTTCCTGGCGCACACGATTACGTCGGAGGAGCTTGGGCCTTTCACACCCTGGGAGGAGTGGCCATCGTCGTTGGGTGTCGTGGAGCTGTTCGCGCCGATGGCGGCGGTGGATGCGGACCCGACCGCGGCGGTGATGGAGTCTCTGCGGGTGGCTGTGGCGATGTTCGAAGGAGCGGGCGCCGCGGAAAGGGGAGGCGCGGCTGTGAGTGGATCGGCCGCGCTTGGCGCATGGGCGGACTACTTCGAGGGCGAAGAGGAGATTGACCGCGCGGGGAACGCCTACAACCTCGCGGTGCTGCAAGCGGCGCGGAGCGATGGAATCGCGTTCCTGGAGGATGTGTCCGCGGCGCTTCCGGACCTGGCGATACCTCTGGCCGAGGCGAGTAGAGCGCTCGAGGAAGAGACTCGGGCGCTTTCGCCGCTGATCACCCTGTTCCCGTTCCCGGCGGGTGGGCATGGGAACGTGGCGAACCCGGGGCTGCGGCGGGGGGCAGCGATGGCGTTAAGGAGGGCGGGCCGTCACGAGGAAGAAGCGCTGCGCGCGCTCAAGGGCGCCGTCGGACGATTCCAGGAGGCCTCGAATGGGCGCGGACGACAAGATGAAGAACAAGTGGCAGGAGACCAAGGGCAAGGTCAAGGAAGGCGTCGGTGACGCCACCGAC
>CAYPAZ010000110.1:0-7515 GCA_964408835.1 uncultured Anaerolineaceae bacterium | reverse complement strand
CGAACGCCTCCAGCGCAAACTCAACCTCCCCGACCGCGCCGCCCTCGCCGCCTACGACCCCGGCTCTCCCACTACGCCGCCACCGGCGGTAGCTGCAGGAACGGCCGCCCCCGGCCCGCTTGAGCCTTCCCCTTCGCCGTCGGCCTCTCACCGCCGTGGCATCGTTTTCGGGGGACTCGCCCTGGCCATCGCCGCCGCCGGCGTCGTCGCCATCGCGCTCACCTCCGATAACTCCCCGGCCCCCGCCACCCCCTCGACCCCTGACCCCCCAACCTCTACCGTCCCCATCCGCACCCCGACCGAACCGCATCAAGCCCCAACGCTCGGGCCGGTCAGCCTCGGTGGCATCCTCGCACCCACGCCAACCATCCTCGACGAGCTCTGGAAGGAGCCGTTCGAGTTGCTCGCGCTCGCTCTCTGCCCCTCATGCGGCATCCCGAACCAGTCCCTGGTCCGGGTTTCCCGCCTCCCCGGACTCGATGTGGTGGTCGAAGTCCTCCTCGAACCTCCTCCCGGCGAAACCATCAGCCGTGTCGTGCGAAATCCCGCCACCGGCGACCTCCTCGCGACCATCTGTCCCCACGAGTGTTGGACACTCGACGACTCCTTCACCCGGGTCTTTCGCTCGACGGATGGAGGCGTCACGTGGGCGGAGGAAGCTGTGCTTGAAGGCGGGTTCATCATCCTTGGCCCCTCCGTACTGACGGCTGTCGGCCCCGGTGAGAATCCGTGGCCCTACGTGGAGTATCCGGGTCTGGCACACATCGGCACGGTGGACGATCTGCTGTTTGTGGGCGTCGATGGCTTCGGAGACCCGTGGTGGCGCCGGCCCGGCGATTCGGTCCGGATCTTCCAGCTTCCCGAAGGAGAGGGAGCCGCCATCGAGTTCGTTGCCCCCACACTCCGCCAGGCTGACCCCTTCGAGATCCCGCTGGCCGTCGACTACATACTCGGCGCCCCCCGGTCCCGAGCCCTCATCGTTCAATGGCGAGTGTTCAACGAAACGCTCCTCACCTTCACCACCCTCGACACGCCCGGCTCAGCCAGCGGCATCGTCGGGCCATTGTCTTATCCCGTTGGCGTTGGCGCTGGCTGGCTCGCAGGCGGCATGCGAATGGACCACGATCAATTCGGTGAGGTCTCCGTACCAGCAGTTGTCAGCGTGCCGTCACTTGAGGCGCGCCCGCTCCCCGGGCCGTGGACCGACGTCAACCCCCGCCTCGGGTGGTTCGGCGCCCTGTACATCTCCATCGAACCCTTCGCCCACGTCACTAACCTCGATGGCCCCACCGACTGCCTCAACATCCGCGCCGAACCCAACCCCACTGCCACCGTCCTCACCTGCGTCCGCGAAACCGTCCACCTCCGGCTCGGCGATCTGCCCTCCCAGGACCGCTGGATCCCCGTCCTCACCCCGGACGGCCGCCCCGGCTGGGCCTCCGCCGATTACCTCCATCCCTCACGCTGACGGCCCTGCCTCCCCTCATTCCCGCACCGGGTTCCGCAAGACCCCCGCACCCGTCACCTCTACCTCTACCACATCCCCCGCCGAAAGCGGCTGCGGGTCCCCCGGCGTCCCTGTGTAGATGATGTCCCCCGGCTCCAGCGTCATCACCGCGCTCACCAGCCGCACGATCTCCGGGATGTCGCGTATCAGGTCGCTCGAACTGCCGTGCTGCGTCTCCACCCCGTTCACCCGCGTCCAAACCTCGATCTTGTCGTGCTCCAGGCCGGTCGCGATGCTCGGCCCGAACACCCCGAACGTGTCGCTCCCCTTCGCCCGCCACCATTGCCCGTCCTCACGCTGCCAGACCCTCGCCGAGACATCGTTCCCCGCCGTGTACCCGAAAATCCCTGCCAGCGCCTCCTCCCGGCTCGCCCGGTGCAGCCGCTTCCCGATCACGATCACGATCTCGCCCTCCGGGTCCACCCGGCCAGCATCCGCCGGCAGCACAATCGTGTCGCCTGGCCCCGCGATGCTCGAGAGCGGCTTGAAGAACAGCGTCGGCGGGTCCGGCGCCGGCCGGCCATGCAGGTGGCTTGCGTAGTTGAGCCCGACGCACACGATCGACTTCGGTTCGCACGGCGTCAGCAGGCGCACCTCATTGAGCTTCAGCCGCCCGCCCGTGCTCACGGTCTCGCCCCAAAAGGGCTCCCTCACCGCCGCGATCGTTTCGCCGTCCAGCACCCCGGCACCCCGCGTTCCGTCCTTCCGCTCGAACCTCACGTAGTTCGCCATGCCGCTGCCTCCGCCACCAGTCGTGGCTTCGCCAATCTACCCCACGGGACGCCCGGGCGCGTCGCCCTACCTTGGCTTCCCCCCTCGCAGGAACTGCCCCACCACCTTCTCCGCGAACCCCCGCTCCAGTGCCTCGCCGCTGATCAGCCGCCGATAGAAGATCGGCCCCACCAGCATGTCCACCGCCGCCTCGATATCCAGCCCACCTTCAAGCTCGCCCCGCGCCACCGCCTTCTCGAGCACCCGTCGGAATCCCCACATCCGCTCGACCAGGAAGGCATCGAGCAGCGCCCGGATCTCCTGGTCCCGGTCCGCCGCCTCCACCATCGGAGAGAGCACCGGCGCCCATCTGGAAACGGTCACCCCCCGGATAAACCCCTCCAGGATGGTCACCAGTTCCTCCTCCAGCGTCGCCATCGGCGGCCTTGGTAGGGGCGGCTGCAACAGGCTCTCGAAGGCATCGAAAATTAACTGCGACTTCGACCGCCAGTGCCGGTATACCGTGGTCTTCGCCACTCCCGCCCGCTCCGCTACCCCCTCGATCGTTACGCCCCCGTAGCCGCCTTCTTCCAGCAACTCCGCGGTCGCAGCGAGGATCGCCTCCCGCGAGCGCGCTACTCGTGGGTCAAGGATCCCCCTCGGCTCGGTTGCCACCATTCTGTTAGCCTAACCTATCGACACCCTTTGCTACGCTACGGTATCGTAGCGAATCGCCCATCAATCGAGGGACACCCATGACACAAACCGACATCGCGACCATCAACCTCAACAACCCCGAGCTCTTTATGGCCGAAGAAGCTCACGAGCTGCTTCGCCGGATTCGCAACGCCGACCCGGTTCACTGGAACCCGGGTGGCGAGTCCTGGAACGGCTTCTGGTCTCTCACCAGGTACGACGACATCCTCTACGTCTCCCGCAACCCGGAGAAGTACATCTCCAGCAAGGGCATCGTCGGCCCCGGGCTCCGTCCCGAAGCTATCGCCGAAGTTATGCAGCGCGACCCCGCACAGGCCGCCCAGGCCAGCGGTGGCAACGCCTCCATCATCACCATGGACCCGCCCCGCCACGTGAAGATGCGCCGCCTCGTGAACAAGGGCTTTACTCCCCGGGCGGTGAACGCCATGGAACCAGAAATCCGCCGCGTCACCAACGAAATCCTCGACACAATCGCCCACCGCGACTCGTGCGATTTCGTCCTCGAAGTCGCCAGCCAGCTCCCGCTCGCCGTCATCTGCGGAATGATGGGGGTCAAGCAGGAAGATTGGCCGCTGATGTTCGAGCTGACCAATAAGGTCCTCGGCGGCGGCGACCCCGAATACCAGACCGATGTCCCCGAGGAGGAGCGCGGCACCCCCGCCGCCGCCCGCATGACCGCCATGACCGGCGTCGCGCGCATGATGGAATACTTCCACGGCGTCCTCGAAGACCGCCGCGCCAACCCCCGCGAAGATGACCTCCCTACCATCCTCCTCGAGTCCGAAGTTGATGGCGAAAAGCTGACCGAAGGCGACATCCTCGCCTTCTGCTTCCTCCTCATCCTGGCGGGCAACGAGACTACCCGGAACGCCATCTCCGGCGGGCTCCAGGTCCTCTCCGAGCACCCCCAGCAGAAGCAACGGCTCCTCGACGACATGTCCCTGATCGACTCCGCCGTCGAAGAAGTCCTCCGCTGGACTTCTCCCCTCCACCACATGGCCCGCACTGCCACCGTCGATGACGAAATCCGGGGCAAACAGATCAAGGCTGGCGACCGCGTCCTCATGTGGTACCCGTCCGCGAACCGCGACGAAGAGTACTTCGATGACCCCTACACGTTCGACATCACCCGAAGCCCGAATGACCACCTCGCGTTTGGCATCGGCGAGCACTTCTGCCTCGGCGCCGGCTTCGCCCGCAAGGAGCTGAAGGTGATCTTCGAAGAACTCTTCACCCGCTTCCCCGATATCGAGACGGTCGGCCCACCCGAGCGTCTGCGCTCCAACTTCATCAACGGCATCAAGCATCTCCCCGTCCGGTACACCCCGGACCGCTAGCGGACGTACCGCCCTCCCCAGGGCTGGCCACGGCGAGGCCCGGACCCCGCCGTGGCCAGCCTCGCACCCACATCGATCAGTAATCGGTCCGCCTGTGGGCGCGGGCTCGCCCCACCCGCATCCCCCACCACCGTCGGCCTATCCTTGCAGGCACCGCGCGATCGCCACCTCCAGCTCCGCGACCGACCACACCTCGAAGTCCGGCACCTCGGCCGCACTCCGTGGCTGCTGTGCGACGTGACGTCCGGTCCGCAGCAACACCGTCCTCATCCCCAGCACCTTTGCCGGGACGATGTCGTTGTCCACCCGGTCCCCAACCATCACCGTCTCTGCCGGCTCCACCCCCATGTCTTCGCACGCTCTCAGGAACAATCGCACGTCGGGCTTGTGGTAGCCGTGATGCCCGCTCACCTCCCGGTGCGCGAACATCCCGTGGATCCCGTGCCGCTCCAGCTCCGCGACGATCCGCACCGGCTGGTTCGCCGCCAGTCCCAGCAGCAAACCGCGGGCGTGGAGCCCCTCCAGCAGCTCCTTCATCCCCGGACGAAGCTCGAGCCCGCCCCGCTCCACCAACCGCCTCGGCCCCGCGTCCGGCGCCCGGAACCGCCTCTCCACAGCCCTCGCTACCTCCGCATCTGCCCCGCTCAGGCGCCAGATGATCGCCTTGTACGTGTCCGGTGCGAACGACTCGATGGCCCATGCGTTCGCCGCCTCGTACGCTCCCTCCGGCACCCCCTCAGCCTCCAGCGCCGCGAGGATATCCCGGTCGATCAACCGCTCCGAGACCACCTCCGTGTCGATCGGCCCACCCACATCGAAAAGCACCGCCCGGATCGTCACTCCGCCGCCCCGGCCTCCACGAAGTGCCAGTCCACCACCTCCTGCAGCATTCGCACTCCCAGGCTGCCCCAATCCAGTGGGTCCACCAGTTCCAGGTACCGGCGCCTGTACTCCCGGGCCATGAGCAGCTTCCGGTATCCCCCGCCCTCCCGCGCCTGCCGGTCGGACTCTTCCAACAGCAACACGGCGCAAACCAGCGCCGAAAGCCGGTCGCACATCGTTGTCATCCGCGCCTCCCGTTCGATCTCCTCCGCCTGGAGCAGCCGCTCGAATCGCTCGCGTACCATCCCCATCAGCCCCTTCACCACCTCAGCCTCCCGAGCCACATGCGTATCACCGATCGCTTCCAGCCTGCCCTCCAGGTCTCGGAACAGCGCTTCGTGCGCCCGCTGCCTCACCGCTGCCCTCGCCACGTCGAGCGCCACGACGTTCTCAGCCCCTTCCCAGATGCTCCCCAGGTGCGCGTCCCGCAGCAGCTTCGCGTTCACCCACTCCTCGATGTACCCGTTCCCGCCCCGGATGTTCATCGCCAGCCCCGTTACTCCGCGCGCCTGCCGGCAAACCGCATACTTGATCAGCGGTGTCACAATCCGGATAAGCCGGTCATCGTGCTCCGACCCGGCGTCGGCTCGGTCCAGCGCCGCCGCTGCATACAACACAAGCGAGAGGCTCGCCTCGCTGACCAGTGTCATCTCGAAGATCTGCTCCCTCACCAGCGGAAGGTCGAACAGCGCCCTTCCAAACGCCGACCGCCCCCGTGCGTGCACCACCGATTCCAGCACGGCCCGCCGCATCATCGCCGCCGCCCGCATCCCGTTTGAAAGCCGCGAGACGTTGATCATCTCCGTCATCTGCACGAACCCCCGCCCCAGGTCACCTACCGGGTACGCCTCCGCCCCGTGGAACTCGTACTCACCAGTCGGCATCGACCGCGTCCCCAGCTTCTCCTTCAGCCGCCGGATCACAACAGCGTTGCGTCGTCCGTCTGGCAGGATGCGTGGTACCAGGAACATCCCGAGTCCCCGCGTGCCCCCTACCGCCCCTTCCGGCCGCGCCAGTGTCAGGTGTACATCCGCCCCGGCGTTCGAGCAGAACCACTTCTCTCCCCACAGTTCCCACTGGCCGTCCACATGCTTCGCCACACACTCGTTCGCCCCCACATCGCTCCCGCCCGTCCGCTCCGTCAGCAGCTGCGCCGACTGCATCAACGAACCGAAATCCGTGCTCGTGAGTCCGGGCACGTAGCGCTCCCTCAACTCGTCCGGCCCGTACAGGTTCAGCACCCGCGCGGCCGAGTCGGTCATCGAGATCGGGCAGAAAAGCCCGAACTCGCTCTGCACGAACACGTACGACAGCGCGTACTTCACAACGTGTGGGATCGCTCCCGGCCACCCCAACACCCCCTCCCGGTGAGACATCGCGGCGAACCCGAACCGCTCGAACCCCAGCTTCTGCATCTCCACGTACGCCGGGTGGTAGACGATCTCGTCGACCCGCTCTCCTGACCCGTCGTGCGTCCGAAGCGTCGGCGGATTCCCGTCAGCGACCATCGCCAGCTCGTCCAGCTCGCCGCCGGCGACCCGCCCGATCTCGCGCAGCAGCGGGGTCGCTCGCTCGGCGTCGGCTTCCCCTCCATACCCTCTCAGCGTGAAGGCCAGGTTCGGGTCGGCGTCGAAGAAGTTCAGCCCCCGGGTTGTGGGCATCGCGCTGTTCGGTGGCACAGCCATGCCCGTCAGTCTACCCTCGCCCCGGCCTCGCCGGTGCCCCGTGATACGCTCTCGGGAGTGACCACGCCTGCACCCGCAACCTCCCTCGTCGAAGCCTTCCAGGCCGCTTACGCGGTGCCCCCGGCCCTCGCCGTCCGGGCCCCCGGCCGCGCGAACCTCATCGGCGAGCACACGGACTACTCCCTCCTCCCCGTCCTCCCCATCGCAATCGAGCAGGCAGTCACGGTTGCCGCCTCCCCCGGCGAGCCCGGCGTCGTCCGTGCCGGCTCGCTGTCCTACCCCGGCCAGCTGGAACTCCGCGAAGGCCGCCCCTCCGCGCGACTCGAGTCCTGGCACCGCTACGTCGAAGCCGCGGCACGCGCCGTCAACCACTCGCCCGGCGGCATCAACCTCCTCATCGGCGGCGATCTGCCCTCCCACGGTGGCCTCTCCTCGTCCTCAGCACTCACCATGGCCGTCCTCGCCGCCCTCAACGAGGTCTGGTCGCTCGGTCACTCCCGGGAAGACCTCGTACACCTCGGAGTCGAAGCTGAACGGCGCGTCGGCGTCGAGAGTGGCGGCATGGACCAGGAGGTCATTACGTTCGCGGAAGCCGGCTCCGCCCTCCGCATCGACTTCGATCCCCCGGCCCGCCGGGCCGTGCCCATCCCCACGGGGCTCTCCATCATCGTCGCTT
>CAYPAZ010000109.1:0-7549 GCA_964408835.1 uncultured Anaerolineaceae bacterium | reverse complement strand
CGAGTTCGAGCTTTCGATGCGGATGGAGTTCTACTTCTGGCGGCTGAGCAACGCGGTGGCCTCGGTGTTTGTGACGGGAGACCCAGACGAGTTGACGGAGGACGAGATCGCCGGGCTCGTGGCGGCACAGGCCGAGCGGCTGGCAGCTGCGCGGTAGGGCTGGCGCGTGGCAGCGAAGCGGAGCACTATGGCGCCGCTATGGCTGATCTCCGCATTGTCGCTGACCTTCTTCCCGGGCTGAGAGAGCGGGATTCCCGCGACTCCGAGGCCTATCCCGCCGAGAACATCGCCGCCCTGTTGGCTGCAAGGATCCCGGCCGGGCCGTTCGCGCCGGAGCTGGGTGGCCTGGGCTGGGACCTGCGGACCGCGACGCGCGCCGCAGAGATGATCGCCTCGGCATCACCTTCAACTGCGCTGCTCGCGGTGATGCCTATGGGCCTTGCGGGCGTCTATTCGGGTGGCCCGAAGGGGGTTCCAGAGGAGCATCGCGCGGCCTGGGCTGAGCAGGTCGATCTCGTGGCGAGCCACTTCCGGGAGGGCGCGATCTACGCCGCCTGCAACTCGGAGAAGGGGGCCGGCGGGTCGCTGGCAGCCACGAAGACCATCGCGACAAAGGATGCGGGGGGGACCTTCCGGCTGGACGGGGAGAAGATCCTCGCCTCTTCCGGGAGACATGCGAAGTACTTCTTTTCCTCGGGGAAGGTAACCCAGGAGGACCTGCCGGGAGCGGGGGTTGTTGAGTTCTTCTTCGTCCCGACGGACGCGGAGGGGGTGGAAATCCTGCAGGACTGGGATGGGTTCGGGATGCGCCCGACGGAGAGCCAGACGGTGCGGTATACCTCCGCGCCAGCGGAGCGGATGCTGGGCTTCCCAAACTTCATCGAGGTGATGCGGCCGTTGCAGTACTGGTACTGCCTGTTCGCGGCGATACCGCTCGGCTGTGCCCGGTCTATTCTCGATCTGCTCTCGGACCCGGAGCCGCAATCCCCGGCGCTGCGCCTGCGGTTGAGCGAGGCGGCGATGCGGTACGAGGCACTCCAGGCCTACCTGCTGGAAACGGCCTCTCGCTGGCGGCCGGGCGCTTCGGCCGAGTATGGCGCGCGCGTTCTGCGCACCAAGACGTTCGTGAGCCAGGAGGCGACGAAGCTCGCAGCGGAGCTGTTCGCGCTTTCCGGAGGGCGAAGCTACCGGCGCGGACACCCTGCAGCCCTCGCGCTGGCGGATTCTTTCGCGGGGACCGCTCTTCGGCCGCCCCTGCCGCTGGCGCTGGAAACGATGGTGGAGCAGTTCCTACCGGGAGGACTCGACAGCGAGTGAGGCCGGTCAGGGGTGTTCGAGCGCCGTCTCGCGCTCGGCGACGACTGCATCGAGTGCAGCGAGCATCACTTCGCGTTCGCGGTCGCGCATGATCGCCCGGGCCTCGCGGGTCATGGGGTCGGCGAGAGAGTGTTCTTCGGCGACGAGGTCATCGATGCGGACGAGGGCTGCCGCCCGGCGGGCTCCGAGCGACTTCGCGACGGCAAAGGTGGCGGCGGTCTCCATATCGACGCCGTGCCAGCCATGCCGGCTCCAGTCGGCGATGACTTCGCGCGATTCAGCGAGGATGGCGGGAGTGCTGTAGATGGCGTGGCGGTCCGGCTCGATGCCCCGCAGCCGGAGCTGGTGGGCCACGCCATCGGCGAGGTCGGCGGAGGCATCAGCGAGGATGCCCTTGGGAAGGTACCAATCGCTGGCGCCGTCTTCCCGTTCGGCGTGGCGGGGGACCACGACCTCGCCGAGCGACGAGCCAGCCTGGAGCGCCCCATACCAACCAAGCTGGATGACCGCGGGGACGCCGGCGGCACAGTAGACGTGGGTCACCAGCGCGGCCATAGGCCCGCCGAACACGCCGGTAACCGAGACCCGCAGGCCGCGGTGCTCGCCGTACCATGCGCGGGGGAAGTGATCCGGGTCGCGCCACTGGCGTTCGAGGTAGGCGGCGAAGCGTTCGGCGCCTTCGTGGACATCGAAGATGCCGACGAGCACGGCCACATCCGGCAGTTCAGTGGGGCCGAGCCCGAGCATGCGCTGATGGTCTTCGGCGGTGAGTTCGCGATACACGGCTCGTTTCCCGCGGGCGAGTTTGGGGGATTCTACGGGCGGCGCGCGTGGGGGCCAGCCTCAGTCCAACGCGAGAGCATTGCTGATGAGATCCAGCCCGGCTTCCGGCCCACTCACGGTGAGCGAGGCGGGACCGCCACCCTCTTCGACTTCGATGGCGAAGCGGAAGAAGGAGCAGCAGCGGCTCTCATAGAGGATGAACTCGGCGGCCGCCGGGACAAGGTCGACATTGTGAAGGAGGAAGCGCCGGCCCCCGGGAACGTCACTGGCCCCCGCGATGCCTTGACGGAGCGTGGTGAGGAGTTCGCGGTGGCGGGTGCTCTCGTCGGTGGTGAACACGTCGAGTTCGCAGGCGATGTCTCGTTCCATGGGGTTCCTCCGGGTGCATCGGAAAAAAGCGATGCGTTAGACTACTCTAGAGAGAAAGGAGCGGCCGTGAAAGTCATCGAGGGCCTGACGGTTGAAGAAGAGAGGGCTGCCGCGCTCTTCCGCGCGCTGGGAAACCCTGCGCGGATCCGCATTGTCACGGAGCTGGCGAAGCGAAACGCCTGCATGACGGGCGACCTCGTCGGGCTGCTGCCGCTGGCGCAGTCCACGGTCTCCCAGCATTTGAAAGTCCTCAAGGAGGCCGGGATCATCCGCGGCCAGTTGGAAGACGATGCCTGCTACTGCCTCGATCCGGAGGCCATCCAGTGGCTGGTCGACTTCTGCAAGGAGGTCTGCTGCCTGCCGGGCAGCGACATCCGCTGCTCCTAGGCTTCGGGCGGGAGGTGGCCAAGAAAGTCGAGCAGCAGGCGGTTCACTTCCTGCGGGCGCTCTTGCTGGGTCCAGTGGGCGCAGTCGGCGATGTTCTCCATTCGGATTCCGGGGATGACCTGGGGCATCCCCGCCGCGAACTCGGGTTTGAGGATGCGATCATCCGCGGCAGTCACCATCATCGCGGGCATGTCGAGAGTGAAGCGCTCGGCCGGGAGGTCTTTGCTCTCGGCCCAGCTGTGGTCCATGGCGCGGTACCAGTTGAGTCCGCCGGTGAACCCGGTGCGGGTGTACTCATCGACGTAGACCTTGAGCTCGTCGTCGCTGAGGATGCAGCCCTCGTCAGAAACCTGGCCAATGACTCCGGATCCATCGCCGCTGACGGTGGCGAAGGTCCAGAACTCATCGGCGTTCCTGTAGCCCTTCATGATGCGCCGGAACGTCGTGGGGATATCGGCTTCGAGTTCGGCTTCGGCCACGCCGGGGTCCTGGAAGTAGAGCATGTACCAGTGCTCAGCCCCCCCGCCGAGGGTCTGGGAGATGATCTGCGTCGTGGGGATGGGTGGCGGCGGGCCGCCGAAGTGCGGCGTGTTGAGGCCCACCAGGGCACGGACGCGCTCGGGCTGGAAGACGCCCATGTTCCAGATCACCGAGCCGCCCCAGTCATGCCCGACGAAGACGGCGCGGTCGATGCCGAGGGCATCGAGTAGGCCGGCCATATCGGCGCATTGGACGGAGCTGCGGTACTCCTTCGGGTCCGCCGGGGCGTCGGTCTGCCCGAAACCGCGCATGTCGGGCGCGATGACGTGATAGCCCGCTTCGGCGAGGGCGGGGATCTGGTGGCGCCAGGAGTACCAGAGCTCGGGCCAGCCGTGGCAGAGGACGACGGCCGGGCCGGAGCCTGCTTCGGCGATGTGCATGCGGATGCCGTTGGTCTCGATGAAGCGGTGGGTGATTTCAGTCATGGCCCGGGGATTCTACCGCTACCGGGGGGCGGCGTGGTCGGAGAGCGGTGACAGGAGGTGGCACCAGCGAAGGTGTGCTTCGTTGACCGTGCCTGTCCTCGAGGCCACGATCCCCCTGCGGCGAGACAGACCCGCGAGGAGGGACGGATGCAGGATCTCGAAGGGAAGGTAGCGGTAGTCACGGGCGCGGCGAGCGGGATCGGCCTGGCGATGGCGGAACGCTTCGCGAGCGAGGGGATGAAGGTGGTGGCGGCAGATATCGAGCCCGAGGCGCTGGCGATCGCCTCCGAAGGTCTGAAGGGCAAGGCCGCGAGTGTGCTGGCGCACCGGGTGGATGTACGCGACCCGGGGGTGGTGGAGGGGCTGGCGAAGGCGACCTACGACGCGTTCGGCGCCTGCCACGTGGTGTGCAACAACGCGGGGGTCTACCGGGCCGGGCTGGCGTGGGAGAACACGCTGGATGATTGGGAGTGGCAGATCGGCGTGAACCTGTGGGGCGTTATCCATGGGGTCCGGTCGTTCGTCCCGCGGATGCTGGCGGGTGGCGAGGAGGGGCACATCGTGAACACGGCATCGATGGCGGGGCTGACCACCGGTGCGTATATGAGCATCTACGACGTGACCAAGCACGGGGTGGTGGCGCTCTCGGAGGCGCTCTACAAAGATTTCAAGGCGGTGGGGGCGAAGCTGGGCGTGTCGGTGGTGTGCCCGGGGCTTATCAACACGAACATCACGAACGCGGAACGCAACCGCCCGGAGGACGTGAGGGAGCAGGCGGATCTGAGCGAGGGCGCGCAGGCGTTCCATTCGATGCTCTCGGCGGCGATCAGCGGGGGCTACGACCCTTCCGAGGTGGCGAACCAGGTGGTGGAAGGCATCCGCGAGGGGCGGTTCTACATCGTGCCGGCGCAGGAAAACCTGAAGGCGGCGATCGCGCTGCGGGCAGAGGATGTGATGGAACTGCGGAACCCGACCATCAACCCGCCGCAGGGCCAGCAATAACGTGGAGGCGGTTTCCCGCGAGGAAGCCCGGCGCATGGCGCTGGCGGCGCAGGGGTTCGGCACCCGGCCGGAGGGGCCGGTGGGGGTGGAGGGGATCCAGCGCGTGTTCGAACACGTGAACCTGGTGCAGATCGACTCCGTGAACGTGCTGGAGCGGTCGCACTATCTCCCGTTCTTCTCGCGGCTGGGGCCGTACGACAAGCGGTTGCTGGACCGGTACTGCTACGAAGAGCGCCATGTCTTCGAGCAGTGGGGACACATGGCCTCGTTCATCCCGATCGGCCAGTACGGTCTGATGCGCCACCGGATGGAGCGGACGCGGCCATGGACGGGGCGGAAGGAGTACCTCCACGCCATCCTGGAAGAGGTGCGGGAGCGTGGGCCGCTGACCGTGGGGCAGCTGGAAGACAGCGGGAAATCGCGGGGGAACTGGTGGGGCTGGAGCGACGGCAAGCGAGCGTTGGAGTGGCACTTCTGGCACGGGAACGTGGCTGCGGCGGGGCGGAAGAACTTCGCGCGGCTGTATGACCTTGCCGAGCGAGTGTTTCCTCCGGAGGTGCTGGGGGCGCCACCGATTCCGAAGGAAGAGGCCCAGCGCCAGATGCTCCTTGTTGGTGCACGGGCGCACGGTATCGGGACGGCGCGGGACCTGGCGGACTACTTCCGGTTGAAGATGCCCGAGGCGCGGCCGCGCCTGCGAGAACTCGTGGACTCGGGGGAGTTGGAAGCTGTCGAGGTGGAGGGTTCGGACGAGGTGGCCTATGTGCTGCGGGGTGCGCGTCTCCCGGCAGAGGTCGACGCACGGGCGTTGCTAAGCCCGTTCGACTCGCTGGTCTGGGAGCGGGACCGTACGGAGCGGTTGTTCGACTTCCGCTACAGAATCGAGATCTACACGCCGGAGCCGAAGCGGGTGTACGGGTACTACGTGCTGCCGTTCTTGCTGGGCGACCAGCTGGTGGGGCGAGTGGACCTGAAGGCCAACCGTCAGTCGGGCGCGCTCGAAGCACGGGCTGCGTACCTCGAGCCGGGTGTGGAGCGGAAGGAAGCTGCGGCGGCATTGGCGGCGGAGCTGAAGTTGATGGCTGAGTGGCTGGGGCTGGAGCGGGTGGAGGTGGGCGAGCGTGGGGACCTCGCCCGGGACCTGAAGCGCGAGACTGGACGCCGGCAGCGAGAACCACGAGCAAGGTAGCCTTTGGCGGCGCCCCCGACGGTCGAACTTACTTCCAGGGGAGGACACGATCGTGCCGGGAGAGCAGGCCGTCCGCTATTCGGTGCTTTTCGGAGCGCTGGGCTCACTGATGCTCGGGCTCTGGCTGGCGACTACCTTCATCGGGTTGTCGTGGGGGCTGGCGCTGGTGTTCAGCGGCCATGTCTCGTGGGCGACGTTGTTCGGCGGAGTGGCGCTTTGTGCGATCGGATGCCTCGGGTTCGTGAGTGGCCGGAGGGAAGCGCGGCGCAGGCACGCGGTCCGCATGACCCACCGGCTCGCCCGGGCGCAGGTCCTCGAACGGCACTCGCAGCCTGAGTGAGGTGCTTCCGCGGTTCAGTAGCCGCGCCCCTCGAGGTCGCGACGGATTCGCTCAAGCTCGTCGTCGGGGGCGACGATCGTCAGGGTATCGCCCAGGGATATCGCCGTCCTGCCGGTGGGGATGAGGCTGTTGCCGGCGCGGCGGATGAGCACTACGAGCCCGCCCCGGAGCGCAGGGATGTCCTGGATTCGGGCCTGAGCTTCGGGATTGGTGACGGTGACGCGCATGGCGCCCATATCGCCTTCGACGGCGGCAAGCACATCGCCCAGCGGGTCCGGGCCGGCGAGCCCGGCCAGTTCGGCGGCGACCGCTGCCTGCGGGCTGACGACGTTCACGCCGGCGCGCTCGAACGCAGGCAGGTTGGCCGGCTCGAAGACGCGGGCGTAAATCCTGTCGCAATCGAACTGGCTCCGTGCAAGGCTCGCGGCCAGGAGCGCGCGGTCATCGTTCGCCGTGGCAAGGACGAGGGAGCGCGCGTCGGCCACGCCGGCCTTCTTCATCGTGGCCGGATCCGCGATATCGCCGAGGATGACCTCGAACCCCTCTTCCCGGGCGGCGACCGCCAGGTGGTCGTCGCTTTCGACGACGACGACGGTTTCTCCGGTCTCGCGCAGCTTCATAGCGACTCTTCGGCCCACCTCGCCGTATCCTGCGACCACCGTCCGCATTGGCAACACCTTGAGTTTCCGGGCGAGGAAGCCCGCGTAGGCCGATTGTAGGCCGATGCTGACCAGGATCACGACGAACACAAGCGCCACGAACTGTTCGGCATCGCCGCCGAGGCGGGTGCCAGCTTCCAGTGCGACGACGCCGGCGAGCGAGGCTGCCACGACGCCGCGCGGCGCGACGGCCGAGAGGAACAGGCGTTCGCGGAAGGTGACATCGCTCCTGAAGCTGGCTGCGGCGATGAGGAGCGGCCTTCCAATTCCGAGTACCACCGCGACAACGAGAAAGCCCCACGGCCAGAGTTCGCGCACCGAGGCGAGCGGGATGGAAGCGGCGAGCAGCACATACACCGTGGCGACGAGGAATGCGACGATGGATTCCTGGAACCGCTCGATCTCTTCGCGGTGGGGGAGGGGGACGTTCCCGACGGAGATCCCGAGGAGGACCATTGCGGTCAGGCCGGCCTCGTGGGCGATGGATTCGGCGACAGCGAAGGTGGCGATGGCGGTGCCGATGAACAGGAGCGAGACT
>CAYPAZ010000108.1:0-7553 GCA_964408835.1 uncultured Anaerolineaceae bacterium | reverse complement strand
CGCCTCGGCGGTGGTCATGGCGCGTTCGAGTCCGCCGAGCATGGCCGGCACGACGAGGCCGGGGAGGCTTCGAGCACCGGTGCGGTGGCCGCGGAGGGCCTGCATTTCGCGAATCCGGCGGACATCCTGGATGGTGGCCGGGAGGAGGGTGAGGCCTATGGTGACGACAAGACCGGCGTGGAACAGGGCGGCGGGAGTCATCCGGAGGACACGGTGAGGGCTGACGGCGCCGTTGAAGACGGCGAACGCGAGGAGTACGCAGAGGAGGGCGGTGCCCCGAATCGCGGCAGCGGCGAGGCCCTCAGCGGTGACCGGGCCGCCGAGCGCGAGCCCGCCGAGCCACGACGGGAGGGAGGGTTGGGGGGTCTCGAAGAGTACGTGGTCGCCGTAGTTCCCGTTGATGACCGCGATAGCCATCGACGCAGCGAAGAGCGAGGCGCCGAGGAAAAGGAGCGCGCGGAAGCCGGCGATGCTGTTGGCGCCGCGGGGCGCGAGGACCCCCACAAGGACGACCGCGAGGAGCACGACCGACAGGTAGAGCGGGTTGGTGGTGGTCAGCGCCACCACCATCACGAGGCTCACCCATGCGACCCAACCGGCCGTACTCATCCGCGGGCTACCTCCGTTGCCGGGACAACGACGTCGCAGCTCCGGCGCCCAGGAGGAGCAGGGAGGCGAACAGGACCAGAGCCACAGCTCCCGGGCCGCCCCCGGAAGCGGAGCCGGAACCGGCCGCCGGCGGGGCCGGGGTGGGAGTCGGGGCGGAGGGGTCGGGGAGAGGTTCGGTGATGGGGGCTGTCGGCGCTGAGGCAAACGTCCGGCCCGCGAGCGCCGGAAGCACCTGGTTGGTGGCGAAGGCGGGATCGAAGCCAGCGAAGGAGCCATCGGCCAGTTGTTGGCCCAGGAGGTAGGAGACGGGGTTTCCTCCCGGCTGCGCCCACGAGGAGGGACTCTCGCCCAGGGCGAGCAGCGCCTGGACGACGAAGGCCGTGGAGGAAGCGTTGGACTCGCCATATCCCCAGCCGCCGTCCGGGAGCTGAGTCGCTTTAAGCCACGCGACTGCGGCTGCGAGATCGGGGTCGGCAGGGGTCAGGCCCGCGGCGACGAGACCCTGGATGGCGATAGCGGTGGTGTCGGGGTCGCTGGAACCGAAGCCCCAGCCGCCATCAGATTCCTGTGTGGCGCGGAGGGCGTCGATGGCTGCGGGCGGAATCGCCTGGACCGTGGCCGCGAGGGCAACCATCACGAGCGGGTGGCCGAAGTCGTCACCGGCGTAACGGCCGGTGCCGGCGTCGTAGCCGGCGAGCATCACAGCGACAAAGTCGGTTCCTCCAGTGTTGCGGGGGTCGAGGCCAAGGGCGATGGCGGCGAGAGCGGCCTTGGCGGCCGCGGGGGGAGTATCGGCGCCGGCGGCATTGGCGATGAGGAAGTCCGCGGGGGTATTGCCGGAGTGTTCGAAGTCGTTGGGGTCATAGCCCGCGGCGCGGATGGCGAAGATCGCATCCATGGACTGGCCGGGCCCGAAGCCACCAAAGCCACCATCGGGCTGCTGGGTGGACTGGATGAAGAGGACGCCGCGGTCGAGCGCTTCACGGGTGGTCTGGGCGGAAGCGGAGACGAGGGGTACAGCCGCCACCGCGACAAGGAGGAATAGGAACAACCGGTTCAAGAGGGGCACCTCACGCAACAGTGGGCAGCCGCGAGCGGCTGCTGTTCGTGTGGCGGGAAACAAAGAACCCGCCTCGCGGCGGGTTGATCAAGCGGTGCTCGTAATCATCGCCCTCACCTTTCTCGCGAAGGATTGGAGATTGCGGCAGGGGACGGGCGACCTGGCTTCGACCTCCAGGCGGAGGGCTTCACAGTTGCGGGACAGCGCCGGGATTGCACCGGACTTCGCCGTTCCGTCCTTCCCGAGATTCGAGAAAGGACTCCCTACCAGCTATTCAGTTGTCCACCGCGGAGCGTACGACGGGAGCGGCGCTGCGTCGAGCGGGTATTGACCGGGGGAGTAGACTCGAGCCATGGACGCAATCGCTGAATCACCGGTCCGGGCGTTCTTTGAGCACCTGGAGAGCCTCGGCCCCGGGGACGCGGCCAACCTCCTGGCGATCGGCTCGGCGTTGGCGGAGTTCGCGCAGGACGCGGAGTTCTGGGAGCACCACATCGCTGCGCTGGGGGAGCGTTCGGGTGCGCGGCCCATCCATACGCCAGACCGGGGGCCGCGATTGCAGATGGTCCACCGGCTGGAGGGCCAGATGGGCGCGATCCACTCACACAAGGTGTGGGTGGCGCTGGCGCCCGTGACCGGGACGGAGACGCACAGGCGCTACTCCGGGGAGCGACAGGGGAAGATTGAGGTCGCGGAGACGCGCCACCTGAACCCCGGGGAGATGTTGACGCTAATCCCGCCGGAAGACATCCATGACCACGGCCACATGCCGGGGTACGGGGCGGCGGCGTACGTACTGATCCTCACCGGGGACAACCAGCTGGCGTTCGAACGGGAGGAATACGACGCGGCAACGGGGTCGATGCGTGTGCTGGCGCCGGGTGACCCGGGGAAGTGGGTCGCGGGGTAGGCGGCTGACGTAGACTCAGGGCGTGGAACCGATCGATTGGGTGGCCAGGGCGCGGGAGCTGGCGCCGGTGTTCGCGGAGCGGGCGGCGCAGCATGACCGTGAGGGCAGCTTCCCGTTCGAGAACTTCGAGGAGCTAAGGGAGGCCGGCATCCTGGCCATGACGGTGCCGGGGCGATTCGGTGGGGGCGAAGCGAGCCTGGGCACGTATCTCGCGATGATCGGGGAGCTGGCTCGAGGGGATGGCTCGACGGCGCTTGCGCTGAACATGCACCTCATCCGGTTCGGGGCGGAGCGCGAGGCGCCGACGTACCCCGAGCGCTGGTTCGAGGAAATGTGCCGCGGGGCCGTGGAAGAGGGAAGGCTCTGCAATACCGCTGCGACGGAAGAGGGGCTCGGCAGCCCCGCGGGCGGGGGCGTCCCGGAAACTGTGGCTAAGCGCGACAACGACAGCTGGGTGCTCAACGGCAGGAAGACTTTCACGACGATGGCTCCGGCGCTGCACTACTTCATCGTGCTGGCGACGGTGCCGGGGGAGGATGGGCCGGGACTGGCGAACTTCATGGTGCTCCGGGGGGATGCGGGGATCAGCGTGGCGGAGACCTGGGACTCCCTCGGAATGCGGGCGACGGGAAGTCACGACCTTGTGCTGGAGGACGTCCGGCTTGACACCTCGCGGTTGTTGAACAGCAGGGATCCGCGAAAGGGTGACAGCCGGGGAGGGAGCGCGTTCACGTGGTTCGCACTTGGGGTTTCGAGCGTCTCGCTGGGAGTGGCCCATGCGGCCCGGGACTATGCGGTCCAGTTCGCGCGGGAGCGAACGCCGAACTCGACGCGGACGATCAAGGAGTACCCTGGCGTACGCCAGCGGATCGCCCGGATCGACTTGTTGTTGCAGCGCAGCCGGGCGCTCATCGGCGACGCGGCGGTGGCGTGGGAGTCCCGAGGCGGAGAGCGGGCAGGGATGGCGGCCATCGATCGGGTAGCGGTTGCCAAGGTGGACACGATGAACAGCTGCATCGAAGCGGTGGACCTGGCGATGCGGGTCGTTGGCGGGGTGAGCCTGCAGAAGTCCCGGCCAATCGAGCGGTACTACCGTGACGTGCGGGCCCCGCTGCACAACCCGCCGCTGGAGGACCGGGCGCTTGAACAGCTGGCGCGTTCGGCGCTCGACGAGCCACCCGAACCCCCGAAGGCGGTGGAGTGACTACTCGGGGAGCTGGAAATCCTCGCCAATGATGACGAGCACCTCTGGGAGCGTGGGGTCAGTGCGCTCGCGAGTGATGATGATCGACCGGTCGACGGTCATCCAATCGGCGACATCTTCAGCGACTTCGCGGCGAGCGGGGTCGTAGAGGATGATCTGGGTGTTGGGTTGGACAGGGAGGTCCTCGCCGATATAGACGGAAGGCAGGCCCTTGAACTTCAGGTACCGCCCGAGGGCATTCGCACGATTGCTGCCGGTTTCTCCGTGGCCGAAGGCGTTGGCGATCTCGACGTTGGAGGTGGCGTAGACGGCCTTGGTGAACACCTGGCCGAGGATGTAGCGGACGTTATCTGCATTCCAGAGAAGGACCGCGGCGCCGCCCGGCGTTGTCCAACCGGTCACCGTCGGAACGTCATTGACCGGGTCACCGAGGGAGTAGGCCTTCATGGTGCCGTTGGTGTCCTTCAGGAGGAGACCGTAGCCAGGCATCCTGCTGCGCGGGACATCCGTGCGGATGGTGTCGTTGTAGGCGTCCCAGAGTTCGAGCGGGTTGTTGAGCATCCCTCGTTCGAAGACTTTGGCGATGGCGGCGCCAACGATGAGTTGCTGGCGCTTGACGCGATGGAGGTCGTCGTCGGTTTCGCGGTAGCGACCGAAGGCAACGGCTTCGTAGCCATTGAAGTGGTAGGGGCCGGCGGGGAAGCGCACGTAGGTGAAGGTCAGATCATCGTTGCTGTAGCGCCACTCGGGGACGGCCAGCTCGGGCGGGATCTCGACATCGACACCGCCAACGGCATCGACGAGTCGCTCCACGCCGAGGAAGTCCATGACGACCCAGTGGTCGATGGTGATGCCGAAGTTAATCTGGATGTCGTTGGCGAGCATGCGGGCGCCGGAGTCGAACGAGCGTTCACGGAGGATGCCGCGGGCATAGGAGGTGTTGATGCGTCCCTTTGTGACGGGCTCTCCGGGAGCATGGAGGTCGACGTAGAGGTCGCGAGGGAAGCTGAGCAGGCTCATCTGTTTCGAGACGGGGTCGATGGTGGCGACCATGATGACATCGGTGTTGTAGGCATCGAGGAGCTGGAAACCGGGGCGCTTATCGAGGCCGATGACGAGGAGATTGATGCGGCGGTTGAACGCGCTGTCATCGCTTGGCTTCGGGAGGGGGATTTGCTGGAGGCCGGGAAGGCTGAAGGTCTGGCCCGGGAACACCGCCGGCCAGGCCTTGCTGAGCATCGCGAGGGAGGCGTAGGAGGAGCAGAGAGCGAGGGTGAAGAGCGCCAGGCTGAACAGGATCTGCTGGCCATGGGAGCGGCGACGAGTGCGGCCCCTGCGTGTGGGAGCCCCGGCACGCAGTCTCGCTTCGGTTGCTCGCGTTGCCATCCTTGAAGCCATGCTGGGAGAGTGTCTATGTACGATCAATCGGACTTTTGGCCGATAAGGAAGCGCCGGTAAAGGCCGCGCCGGGGCCGGGAGAGCAGGCTCGCAGCGCCCGGTAGTTGCTACCGGGGGGTGGGTGGCCTAGAATTGTTGACACAATCGCTCGACTTTCTCGGGCAGGACCCGGCCAGGCGCCGGGAGAGGGCGCATGCGGGTCTCAACGCGAAGCGACTACGGTCTGCGGGCACTAATCGAGCTCGCCGGTAACTCGGGCGGGGGGCCGCTGCAATCTTCGGAGATCGCGTTGCGCCGGCACGTGCCAGAGCAGTACCTGGACCAACTGCTGACCACGCTCCGGAAGGCGGGTTTCATCCGCAGCATCCGGGGGCCGGCGGGGGGTCACGAGCTTGTGCGCGACCCGGCTACCATCCGCGTACGCGAAGTCATCGAGGCGCTGGAGGGAAGCCTTTCGCCAGTGGGCTGGCTGGATGAGCCACCCGAGATGACGGACCACCCTCACAGCTGCGGGCAACGCGAGATCTGGGAACGGATCCGGAACGCGACTATCGAGATTCTCAACGAGTACTCGGTGGCAGACCTGCTGGAGCGAGAGCCCCAGGCCACCGCTGGAAGGTACGTGATATGACCAGCATCACGCGGGCGCCGATTGCGGAATCGGCGCTGGAGCTCATTGGCCGGACGCCGATGGTGCGGCTGAACAAGGTCATCCCGCAGGGAGCCGCGACTGTGCTCGGCAAGTTGGAGAACCTGAACCCGGGTGGGAGTGTGAAGGACCGGATTGCGCTTTCGATGATCGAGGCGGCGGAGGAGGCGGGCGTACTCAAGCCGGGCGACACCATCGTGGAGCCGACTTCGGGAAACACGGGCATCGGGCTCGCGCTCGTGGCCGCGGTGAAGGGCTACCGCCTGGTCCTGACGATGCCGGAGGACATGTCGTTGGAGCGCCGGCAGCTGCTGGAGCGGTTCGGCGCAGAGCTGCAGCTGACGCCAGCGATTGAGGGCATGACCGGGGCGGTCTTCGCAGCGCGCCAGATGGTGGAGAAGGAGCCGGGCTACTTCATGCCACAGCAGTTCGAAAACGGGGCAAACCCGGAGATCCACCGGCGGACGACGGCGAGGGAGATCCTGGAAGCCACGGGCGGGCGGCTCGATGCGTTCGTCGCGGGAGTCGGAACCGGCGGGACGATCACGGGCGTCGGGCAGGTCCTGAGGGAGGAACTCGGAGCGGCCGTGGAGGTGATCGCGGTTGAACCGGCGAGGTCTCCGGTGCTGAGCGGCGGCCGGCCGGGGATGCACGACATCCAGGGGATCGGGGCGAGCTTCGTACCCGGCGTGCTCGACCGCGCGGTCTACAGCGAAGTGATCCGGATCGAGGACAAGGAAGCGAAGGCGATGAGCCGGCGGCTGACGCGCGAGGAGGGGCTCCTGGTGGGCATCTCGGCGGGCGCGAACGTCGTGGCTTCGTGCAAGGTTGCCGACCGTCTTGGCGCCGGTAAGACAGTGGTGACGATCCTCTGCGATACAGGGGAGCGGTACCTGAGCGTGAGCATGTAAGGTTGTCCTTCCGCGGAAGGGCGACTGATGGATTGGATTCAAGAAGGAGTTCCAAGATGGCGGTGAACGTCTACATCCCCACCCCGTTCCGGCACCTGGTCGGGAACCGGACGAGCGTGAAAGCGCACGGCAGCACCGTGAAGGCTGTGCTGGCGGATCTCGACGCGCAGTTCCCTGGCTTCCGGGCTCAGCTGTTCGACGCTGAAGGGGAGCTCGCCCAGCACATCAACGTCTATGTGAACCAGGTTGAGATTCACAACCTCTCGGGTGATGAGACGCCGCTCACGAACGGGGATGAGCTGGCGGTCATCCCGGCGCTGGCGGGGGGAGCGAACGTGGCGATGACGCCGGAGATGGTGGAGCGCTACAGCCGGCACATCATCATGCCGCAGGTTGGGAGCGTTGGGCAGCGGCAGATTATCGAGTCGAGCGTGCTGATCATCGGCGCGGGCGGGTTGGGGTCGCCAGTGGCGCTGTATCTCGCGCTGGCGGGCATTGGGAAGATCGGCATCGTGGACTTCGATGTCGTGGACCGCTCGAACCTGCAGCGCCAGATCCTTCACCAGACTGACGACATCGGGAAGCGGAAGGTGATCTCGGCGAAGGAGACGCTGCTGGCGCACAACCCCAATATCAACGTAGTTACGCACGAGGAGCCGATCACGAGCGACAACGCGTTCGAGCTCATCGACCAGTACGACATTGTGGTGAACGGCGCGGACAACTTCGCGACGCGCTACCTGGTGAACGATGCCTGCTACCTGCGGAAGAAGCCGCTCGTGGACGGCTCGATCCTGATGTTCGATGGGCAG
>CAYPAZ010000107.1:6152-7628 GCA_964408835.1 uncultured Anaerolineaceae bacterium | reverse complement strand
AGAGGTGGCCGAAGAGCCGGCGGCGGAAGTAGCCGAAGAGCCGGCGGCGGAAGTAGCCGAAGAGCCCGCGGCGGAAGTGGTCGAAGAGCCGGCGGCGGAAGTGGTCGAAGAGCCGACTGCAGAAGTAGCCGAAGAGCCGGCGGCGGAAGTGACCGAAGAGCCCGCGGCGGAAGTTGTTGAGGACCCGGTGGAAGCCGAGGCCGAGGAAGCTAAGGAGTAACGCATGGCAAGCAAGATGGCTGTGCTCATCGAGTACATCGCGAAGGGCGTGGTGCAGAAGCCTGACGAGGTGAAGATCGAGGAGTACGACGACGACGGGCGGACGATTGTGCGGCTGGATGTGGCGGAGGACGACTGGGGCAAGGTGATCGGCAAGGGCGGGCGGATCGCCACTGCGATGCGGTCGATGTTGAAGGTGGCGGCTGTGCAGGAAGACTGCCGGGCCGGCCTGGAGATCGGCGACTGACGGGAGCGGGCTGATGCCGCGGCGAGGGCCAAGGGTGCCGCCCCGGGAGCCGACGAGCGCGGAACCACGCGAGGGGTATACCGCCCTCGGGGTTGTGCTACGGCCCCACGGACTGAAGGGGGAGGTGCGCGTGTTCGCGTTCGCGGAAGGGGCGCCCAACCTGCAGGTGGGGCGGCGAGCGACGATCGGGGAGCAAGAGTACCGGGTGGTGACGGCGCGACCGGATAAGGAAGCGTGGGTACTGCGGCTGAGCGGGGTGGGTTCGCGGGAGGACGCGGAGGCAATCAGGGGTGGGCTGATGGAGGCGCCGGACGAGGACGTGGAGAGGGACGATGAGGAGTCGTACTTCATCCACGAGCTGGTGGGGATCGAGGTGTTCACGGAAGCCGGAGAGCGGCTCGGGAGGATCACGGAGGTGCTGCAGCCGGGGGCGAACGACGTCTACGTTGTGAGCGGTGATCGCGGGGAGGTGCTGATACCGGCGATCGGAGAGGTGGTACGGGCGGTTGACGTTGGGGCGCGCGTTATGCGCATTACACCTTTGCCGGGTCTGCTGGACAATCCGCAATAAATGATTGAAACCGTCTATGGGGATTAGCTATGCTGCCGACGGCCGGGGTGGTGTAGCGCGTCTTCACCCGTTCCCACGCGTCCACAAACTTACTCGATTCGAAAGAGGGGGAAGTTTCCATGTCCAAGGCCGAGTCGCTTCAGCTCGTCGGAGAATGCGTCCACCACTGGGTACTGGAGCCTCCGAGGGGCGAGTTAACGCCTGGACGATGTAAGAAGTGTGGGAAAGAGCGGGAGTTTACGGGAGAGACGAGTTACCGGATCGGCCGGGGGTCGAGCCACCGGTCGTAGGGCACGCTGATTTCGTTGACCCATGTTCGGGCCGCTCTCTACGATGGGAGACGGCCCGAAGTGCTTTATGGGGACGTAGCTCAACTGGGAGAGCGCAGCAATCGCACTGCTGAGGTTAGGGGTTCAAGTCCCCTCGTCTCCACCACTCA
>CAYPAZ010000107.1:0-6142 GCA_964408835.1 uncultured Anaerolineaceae bacterium | reverse complement strand
TTCGAATCCGGGTTCGCACTCCAATTTTCCAGTTTAAAGAGCATTTTGGTGCGGCCGTGGCGGAATTGGTAGACGCGCCAGGTTGAGGCCCAGGTATTTAGGGGTTCAAGTCCCCTAGTCTCCACCACTTACGGGGGCTGGAGGGTGTGGGAGGGCGAGTGGCGGGGTGGGGCGCGAGCGGACAGAATGCGCGCGATGATTACGAAACAGGAACTCGTTGAGGGGATCCGGTTCGCCGGGGAACGGGCCGCGGCCGCGGCTAAGCATTGCACGGACTGGGACCACCAGCTGGGGCACCAGTGGACGACGCGGGACGCATTCGCGCATGTCGCGGCTTCGGCGGGAGGGGCGGAGCGGCTTTATCCGATGCTTGACGCGGGGATGCTTTCGAACATCCCGGTATCGCAGGTTGCGCAGCTGAACGCGCAGACGATCAGCGGGATGGCGGACAAGAGCCGGGAGGAGATCATCGGGATGATCCGGGAGGGGCACGCGACTTCGGCGAAGTTTGTGGAGGGGTTGGCGGAGGATGACCTGGCGAAGGTGATCACCCTCGGCGGCTATACGATGCCGAAGGCGGAGATCGTGGCGCAGATCTGGATCCACCATGCGATGGCGCACGCGTACGAGGCGAGTGCACGGTGGCCGATTCTCTAGGGGTTACGTGGGCCGGGAAGCCAGTGAGCCCGCAGCGTAGGAAGCCGCGGGCTCACTCGGAGGGGAAGCGCAGTTGGGGCCTCAGGCGTGGTCGAGGGGTTCGACCAGCTGATGGCAGCCGGGGCAGTAGGTCTTCTGACGGCTGGTAAGGAACCTGAGGGCGCAGGCAGGGCAGCTTACGATGCGTCGGGTCATATCGGGTCTCCCTATCGATGTATCCACCACAAGTGTTGGGGAGTCCCGGGAAACGAGGTAGTGCGAATTGGCTATACGCCGCTATAGATCCATCGGACTGGACTATATCGGCACCAGAGCAGTTGCGAGCTAGCATGCCGTCGCTCGGGGACGGCGGTGAAGCTGCACTGAGCCTGCGCGGAATCAAGAAACGGCCTAGGCTAGAGGTAGAGGACCCGGCGGTTTCGAACCCGGGCGAGGAGGTATCGCGTGGCCACGAAGATTGGGATCAACGGCTTTGGACGAATCGGGCGGCTGGTATTCCGGGCGATAGCGGAGCGACACGCGGACACGCTCGAAGTGGTTGCGGTGAACGACCTGTTCCCGACAGAGATCAACGCGAACCTGCTCAAGTACGACAGCAACTACGGGCGATTCTCGGGCGAGGTGGTATCGGAGGAGTCGGCGCTGGTGGTGGACGGGAAGCGAGTTGCAGTGTTCAGCGAACGGGACCCGGGCGCGATCCCCTGGGAGTCGGTGGGCGCGGACATCGTGATCGAGTCGACGGGGTTGTTCACGGATGCGACGAAGGCGGTGGCGCACCGAAGGGGAAGCGTGAAGAAGGTGGTCATCAGTGCGCCAGCGAAGAACGAAGACGTCACGATCGTCCTGGGCGTGAACCAGGAGAGGTACGACCCGGGCCAGCACCATGTGGTCTCCAACGCGAGCTGCACGACGAACGGCCTGGCGCCGGTGGTCAAGGTGATCGTCGATAACCTCGGGCTGGTGAAGGGCCAGATGACGACGATCCACAGCTACACGAATTCGCAGCAGATCCTGGACCGAGCGGCGGGCTCGGACATGCGGGAGATGCGGGCGGGGGCAGCGAATATCGTGCCGACTTCGACCGGCGCGGCGCGAGCGCTTCGGCTTGTGATCCCTGAAGTCGATGGCAAGCTAGACGGGCTTGCTTACCGGGTGCCGACGCCGACGGTTTCGATCGTCGAGGTAGTAGCGCTGACCGAGCAGGACACGACGAAGGAAGCGCTGAACGACCTGTTCCGGGAGGCGGCGCTGGAGAAGATGAAGGGGATTTTGGGGATAACGATGGACCCGGTGGTCTCCATGGACATGAAGCAGGACGAGCGATCCTCGATTGTCGACGGTCAGAGCACGAATGTGGTGGGCGGGAACCTGGTGAAGGTGGCGGCGTGGTACGACAACGAGTGGGGCTATTCGTGCCGGCTGGCCGACCTTTGCGCCTTCCTGGCAAAGAAAGGTCTCTAGGGAGCGGCTCGCAGAGGAGTCGTCCGAGGGGGAGGTTAAGGCCTGTCGAAGCAGGTTGACAGGCTCTGAGCGAGACAAGAGCCTCGGTGGGAGGAAGCCGCGCACGGATAAGCGGGGCTCCTGGACGGAGGTGTCCATGACCCGGAACCAGACCCAGGAACGACCGATCGTCACCGTCACGGACCAGGCGGCGCTGGTGTTGAAGGCAGCTTGTGAGCAAATGGACCCGCCGGCGAGTGTTGTGCACTTCGGGATGGTGCCGCAGGGCGACAGCGTGTCTTACCAGTTGCGCCTGACGACGGAGCCGGCCCCATCGGACGTGGTGTTCGAAGCGAATGACCTGACGCTGGCAGTCGCGGAGGGCCAGATCGACGCGATCCAGGGGACGGAGCTGGACTACGTGCCGGATGGGGAACAGGGGAGCTTTGTAGTCACGAACCCGAACGGGTAGGGGCTCTCGCTCAGAAGAGGCGGTAGAATCGGCGCGTGAGCGAAGCGCTGCGGGAACGCGTGGCCTCGATCTGCGGGGAGTTCCCGGCGGTCGAGGCGGTGACGGCGACGGGCCAGCACTGGTCGTTCTCGGTGCGTGGGAAGAAGTTCGCGTACTTCCTGGTGGACCATCACGCTGACGGGAAGGTGGCGTTGAACTGCAGGGCGCCAGCGGGCGTGCAGGAGATGTTGGTTTCGCTGGATGCGCGCCGGTTCTTCGTGCCGGCATATGTTGGGGCGCGAGGATGGGTGGGGGTTGATCTGGAAGCGCCGGAGACGGACTGGGGCGAGGTAGCGCTGCTGCTGCGCGACGCCTACGTGATGACAGCGCCGAAGCGACTGGCGGCGGAGATTCAGGGGGCCTGATCGGCGGCGGTGAAGATGGCGGGGGGTGCCGATACCCGTATACACCGTGCGCGGCTACCATTTGCGGGTGGCCGATGCTCCACTCGAACGGCGGGGAGATTCGCGTGACGCGCGGCGGTGGATGGACGGCGTGGTGCGGACGGAAACGGGACTCGCATTCCTGACCCTGGCGTGCCTCGCGGTGATCGTGCTGGTGGGCGGGGTGTTGCGGTTCAGGGAGCTTGGGTGGGACCAGCCAGCGGAGGCCAATGCGCCGCTGCAGATGCACCCGGACGAGCGGTACCTCTCGATTGTGCAGAATTCGCTGGATTGGCCGGGCTCGATCGGCGGGTACTTCAACAGCCAGACCAGCCCGCTGAACCCGTACAACACGGTCGAGGGGCAGAACTACGTATACGGCACGCTGCCGCTATTCCTCGGCAAGGGACTGGCGAGGCTGGCGGGCGATGATCCCGCGGGGACGCGGAACTCTTATGACACGACGGTGGTGTGGGGGAGGCGGCTAACCGCGTTCACGGACACGATGACAGTGCTGCTGGTGTTCGCCATCGGGGCGGTGATGTTCGGGCGGGCGGCGGGGCTTGCGGGGGCAGGGCTTTACGGGCTTGCGGTGCTGCCAACGCAGCTAGCGCACTTCTGGACGATGGACCCGTACTTCACGTTCTTCGCGGCATTGACGCTGCTGCTTTGCCTGCTTGCGATCGAGCGCGATTCGTGGTGGTTGCTACCGGCGGCGGGAGCATCGATCGGACTGGCGATGGCGTGCAAGGTGAATGCGGGGCTCCTGGCGGTGCTACCGGTGCTTGTGGTGGTGGCGAGGATTGGGTTGCGGGACTTCCCGGGCATGCATCTGCGGTGGCGGGGCGAACGCATCCTGCCGGGCGGCAACTGGGCGCTGGACGGAGCGGGGCTGTGCTTCGCGATTATGGCGGCGCTGGTCGCATTCCGGGTCGCCGCGCCGTACGCCTTCGCGGGGACGAGTTTCTTCGACTTCGGGCTGTCGCAGCACTGGCTGGACGTAAACCGCGCGGAGCTGGAGCGCCAGGATGGGAAGGCGGACTTCCCGCCGTTCGTGCAGTTCGCGGGGAATTCGCTGTTTCTGACGCCGCTGAAGACGATGGTGGTGTGGGGCATGGGACCGTCGTTGGGTGTCGCCTCGCTGGTGGCAGCGGTGGTGGGAGGGGTGTTGCTGTTCCGGAGGCGGGAGCTGGTGTTCCTGTTGCCGCTGGCGGTCATCCTGGTGATTTTCGGGTTCCATGGGATGCGGTTCGTGGCGTTCATGCGGTACTTCCAGCCGATCTATCCAGCTCTTTGCGCGCTGGCTGGCTGGAGCGTTGTGACAGCACTGACGTGGGCGGTGCGGGGGAGAGGCTGGGAGGGGCTGGTTGGCGGCAGGAGGCTGCGGGTGACGGGCGAGGGGGCCCGGGTCATGGGCGGCGGGGTGGCGCTGGTTGTGGTGCTCGGGACCGCATGGTGGGCACTGGCGTTCCAGAACGTCTACACGGAGGAGCACCCGCGAATCACGGCCAGCCGGTGGATGTACGACAACATCCCTCCTGGATCGAGCGTCACTTATGAGATATGGGATGACGCGCTGCCGTACCCGCTGCCCGGCCAGCCAAGGTCCTTCAGAGGAATTCCGACCGAGCCATACCGGACGGATTCCGTGGGGAAGGTCACCGACCTGGTCTATGGGAATGCCGGGACGACCGGGGAGGGGCTCGACAACGCCGACTACGTGGTCGTGAGCTCAAACCGGGTGCGGGACTCGGTGACGCGGCTGGAGCGGGAGTACCCGGCGACCATCCGCTACTACGAGCTGCTTGAGACCGGCGAGCTGGGTTTCGAGCGGGTGGCCACCTTCCGTGTGGAGCCCTCTTTCCTGGGGGTGTCCATCAATGACCAGGGGGCCGAGGAGTCGTTCACGGTCTACGACCATCCCGAGGTGCGGATCTACCAGAAGACCGAGGAGTGGGACCCGGACGCGGCGCTCGCGCTGCTGCTGGCGGCTCACCCGGACCGGGCGGTCAACCTGACTCCGGGTCAGGGGCGGACGAACGGGTTGTTGCTTACCGCTGCACAGGCGGAAAGGCAGCAGGCCGGCGGGACGTGGACCGACGTGTTCAACCCGGAGGGCTGGGCGAGCGGGGCGCCGTGGCTGTGGTGGCTATTGTGGCTACAGGTGGCGGCATTTGCCTCGGTGCCGTGGGTGACCTGGGCTTTGCGCGCGCTTCCGGATCGCGGCTACGGGCTCACGAAGGTGGCCGGGCAGGGGATGGTCGGGCTCGGGGTTTGGCTATTGGTGGCCTGGGGAGTGGTGGACTTCTCGCGGGAGTTGGTGTGGGGGGTGTTCGTAGGAGCGGTGGGTTTGGGGCTAGTGGGCGGGTACGTGCGCCGCATCGCGCTTCGGGAGGACGCGCGAGAGAGGTGGCGGACGGTGGTGGCGGTGGAGGCCGTCTTCCTGGTGGCGTTCTTCGGGTTCCTGGCGTTGCGGGCCTGGAACCCGGACCTGTGGTGGCACCCGCGAGGCGGCGAGAAGCCGATGGAGGTGGCATATCTGACGGCGGTGACGCGTTCGACCGAGATGCCGCCTTATGACCCCTGGCTGGCGGGCGGATACCTGAACTACTACTACATGGGCTGGTTCTTCATGGCTGTGCCCATGCGGGCGTTCCAGATCGTGCCGGAGGTCGGGTTCAACCTGGGGGTGCCGATGTTCGCGTCGATGGCGGCGGCCGCAGCGTTCTCGACTGTGTTCAACCTCGCCGGACTCACTCGCGGCGCCCGGCAACGGGTGGCCAGGAGCGGCCCGGGACTGAGGACGGTCCTGCTGGCGGGGGCTCTGGGCGCGTTTTTCCTGGTCGCGATAGGGAACTTCGACGGCGTGCACCAGACGGTGGAGCGGTTGCAGCGGGTGAACACGTGGGGGTTGTTCGAGGGCGTGCCCGTCGCGGGCGGGGCGGTCGGGATCGCGGGGGGGTTGTGGGAGTGGGCGTTCGGGGGAGCGAGCCTGCCACCGTACGACTGGTGGCGCTCGAGCCGAGTTCACTTCGGGAGCTTCGACATCACGGAATTCCCGTACTGGACGTTCCTCTTCTCCGACGTCCACCCGCACCTGATGGCGATCCCGTTCTTCGGTCTGCTCATTGGGCTGGGGGTGGGGTATGTG
>CAYPAZ010000106.1:0-7641 GCA_964408835.1 uncultured Anaerolineaceae bacterium | reverse complement strand
AAGCTGGCCCGCGGCGGCGGCCGCGGCGAGGTCGGCTTCGGCCCGCCCGGTGAGTTCTGCCGCTTCCTCGATGGTCAGGATGTCGGCCAGGGCGCCGTCGGGCTGCACGGGAGGGTTGAGGCAGGTGTCACAGGCGAATTCCAGTGCGAGATGATCTTCGTTGATCCAGACCTGGCCGCAATCTTTACCGGCGATGTCCTGGCGCTGGGTAAGGTGGTACGGCTGGGCGCAGAAGTCGCAGGTCGCCTCGGTGTGCGGCTGGAAGGGCTCGAGGCAGACGGAACATGAAGTTTTCGCGCTTGTCATAGGTGATCGGCAGGTGCGGGAGGATCATACCGTATCCTTGACACGGCAGGTACGCGGGATATGATTAGGGAAGGTTAGCAATTCTGTGGGCGGCGGGTTTGAGACGCAGCGCACACGGGAGGTTTCGTGACCCTGGCAGTCCCACCGGCTCTGGATGAACTGGTTGGGCGGCTGGGCGTCGGGCCGATATCAGGTTTGCTCCTGGAAGAGGCTCTGACCCACGCCTCGTATCTGAACGAGTCCGGCGCGGAGGCGGTTTCAAACGAGCGGCTGGAGTTCCTTGGGGATGCGGTGCTGGGGATGGTGATCGCGCACGAGCTGTTCCGGCGGTATCCCGATGCCGGGGAGGGGGACCTGACGCGGATGCGCGCGGAGGTGGTGCGAGGGTCCACGCTTGCACTGGTTGGCCAGCGGCTTGGCCTGGGTGAGCATCTCATCCTCGGGCGGGGGGAAGAGACGGCCGGTGGCCGCGAGCGAGAACGGAACCTGGCTGGCGGTCTGGAGGCGATCATCGGGGCGGTCTACCGGGCGCGGGGCTACCGGGCGACGCAGGAATTCGTTATCCGTGCACTTGAACCCGAGTTGGCCGCGATAGAGGCAAGCGGGGCGAAACTCGACGCGAAATCCCGGTTGCAGCACGTGGTGCAGGCGAAGTGGCACGAACCGCCGCAATATGTGACCGTTTCGGAGGAGACCTCCGAGCAGAGCCGTCAGTTCACCGTGGAGGTCCTGGTCGATGGAGCCCCGCTCGGTCGAGGGGTAGGCGGGAGCAAACGGGAGGCGCAGCAACGCGCGGCGGAACAGGCACTCGCCTGGCTGGCCGGCGAAGCTGCAGGAGACTGACGGTGCACCTGAAGAAGCTCTCGTTGCAGGGGTTCAAGAGTTTCGCTCCGCGGACGACGTTCGACTTCGGACCGGGGGTTACGGCGGTGGTTGGGCCCAACGGCTCCGGCAAGAGCAACGTGGCCGACGCGATCCGGTGGGTGCTCGGCGAACAGAGCAGCCGGCTGCTTCGGGCAAAGAAGCAGGAAGATGTCATCTTCTCCGGCACGAAGGATAGGCCCGCCGTGGGCATGGCCGAGGCTATCCTGACGCTCGACAACACGGACCAGTGGCTCCCGCTCGACTTCGCCGAAGTCGAGGTGGGACGCCGGGTGTATCGCAACGGCGACAGCGAGTACCTCCTCAACGGCTCCCGCGTTCGCCTGCGCGACATCGTCGACCTGCTGGTGAAAGCCGACGTGGGCCAGAACAGCTACGCGATCATGGGCCAGGGGTTGGTGGACGAAGTGCTGAGCATGTCGCCGGATGAGCGTCGAGTGTTCTTGGACGAAGCTGCCGACGTGAAGCGCTTCCGCTCGAAGATCCGTGAAGCGCAGGACAGGCTGGCGGCGACTCGCGAGAACATGGACCGAGTCGAGATCCTGGTCGGAGAGATCGAGCCCCGGCTTTCGCAACTGAGCCGCCAGGCTGAGAGGGCGGGTGAGCAGGCCCGGCTTGCGGGAGAGCTGGGGGAACTGCTGCGGGCGTGGTACGGCCACCGCTGGAGTGAAGCCCAGAACACCATCGTCCGGGCTCGGGCCGGGCTGGATCAGAGAATCGCGGAGGACGCGACCGCTATCGAGCGCGTGGATCAGCTCAGGGAGCAGCTAAAGACGCTCGGCGAGGAGATCCGGAAGCGGCGCGAGGCCATCGCCCGCCGCGACCTCGCCCGGACGGAGATGGAGCAGCGGCTGGTTTCCACCGAGCAGGCGATGATCCTGGACCGCGAACGCCACGCGATGATCACCGGCAGGCGGGAAGAGGTTCAGCTCGAGATAGAAGCGCTCGAAGCCGAGCGGCTCTCGCTCTCCTCCACGGACCTCGACGAGGGACGTCGTGGGCTGGAAGTTGCCGAGGAGATCGAACAGGCGAGAGGCTATCTCGCCGAGCGGCGCGAAGCGCTCGAGGTCGCCGAGCGGGAGTACTCGGCTATCCGTAGCCGCGCCCAGGAGCTGACCGACAGCGCCGACAACGACGACGAGCGCGTCGCAGTGCTCCGGAGTGACAAGGAGGATGCACAGCGAAGGCTGGTGGAACTCCAGCGCGAGCTGGAGCAGGGCCAGGCGAGGCGGAAGGCCACCCTGGTGGAGATGCTCGGCCACCGGCGCGACGTACACGAAGCACGTGTGCTGGCGGAGGAGGCCCAGGCGAGCCTCGACGTCGCGCGCCGCGAGGCTGAGGACAGCCGCGAGCGCTTGTTGCGAATGCAGGAGGAGGTGCGCCAGTACGAGGCTTCCGGCAACGATGACCTGCGCGAACTCGACCGCCTCGAGGGGCGGCTGGAAGCGCTGCGGCGGGTGCAGGTGGAGCACGAGGGCGTGGCATCGGGAACGCGCGCCGTGCTGATCATGGGTCAGGCACTAATCGATGGGGTCGCGCCCGGGAGCCTGGGTGAGGCGCCGGAGATCGACGGGGTCCACGGGCTAATCTCCCGGAGACTCAAAGTACCGGTCGGGCTGGAAGCGGCCATCAACGCAGCCCTGGAACACCGGCTCCACGCCGTTGTGGTGGCGAAGGAGGCCGACGCGCTGCAAGCCATCGAGCTATTGAGGACGCGGTCGGCCGGTCGCGCCCAGTTCTTGCCGCTCGAAAGCGTCCGTCACGTCTACCCGCTGAACCTGCAGAAGGAGCGCGGGGTTGTCGGCGTGGCGGCGAAGATGGTGCGCTGCGATGCAATCTACCGGCCGCTGGTCGACACGCTCCTGGGGCGCGTGATTATCTGTGAAGACGCGCAGACCGGACTGCGGATGGTGCGACGCGGGTTGGGGTCCGTTGTGACCCTGGATGGCACGTTCATCGAGCAGAGCGGTGTCATCAGCGGGGGCGCGACGGGCGTGACTGAAACGCTCTTCTCCCGGAACCGGGAGATGGACGAGCTGCCGAAGCGCATCGAAGAACTGCGGGAACGGACAGCGGTCGCAGACCACCAGCTATCGAATGCGCAGTCCGCGATAGATCAGATGGCTGAGCGGTCGAAGGAGGCGGAAGCTGCGTACGCGCAGCTCCGGCGCGAGGTTGAAGGCGCGCGCGCCGAGGTTGACCGGCGCCGCAGCCAGATGCACCGCCTGCGGCGCGAACTGGCGGCCAACCGGGCGAAGCGGCTCGACATCCTGCGCGAGCAGGAAGGCCGAACGCGGCTCATCGCGCAGGCGGAACAAGCCATCGCGTTAGCTGAAGCTCGGCGAACGGAGCGCGAAGAGGGCCTCGGCGGGATCGAGGCGAGGCTGGCGGAGGCAACCGAGAAACGCGACATGGCGCTGCGCTCCGTCGCGGAGGCGAGCGGAAAGGTCGCCAGTATCGAAGGGGAGAGGCGCACACTCGACGCGATGCGCGAGCAGCACGAGCGAGCGATCGAGCGACTGGCGAACCAGGTCTCGGCGAAGAAGCTCCAGGCCCGGAACCTGGAGCTTGAAGCCAAGGTCATCGACGAGCGGCTGGCCAAGCTAAGTGCGGAACTTGAGACCATTCGCGCACAAATGGCATCCCAGGGAGACGACGCCGCTCCCGATCGCGATGAGCTGAATCGCCTGGAGAGCCACGAGCGCACGATCCAGGAGGAGTTCACGGCCGCTCAATCCTCACTGCTGGAGGTGGAGCGCCGCCGCCTCGATGTCGAGGCTGAGATGGGCCGCGCCGAGGATCACCTGGAGTCGCTTCGTACCGAGATGGAACGCGAAGGGTTAGCTCCAAACCGCCGCGGAGAGATCGTCGGGATAGACGACGCGATGGAGGCGGAACCACTCTTCGAAGGGCAGGAGACACGCGTCCCGCCGGTGCAGGGCGCCGCGCTCATCGATGTCGAGGAGACTCGAGACCGGATCGACGACCTTCGCCGCCAGATTCGGCGGCTCGGCCCGATCAACGAGGAAGCGCCTTCGGATTATGAGGAGAGCAAGGAGCGCTACGAGTTCCTGACCGCGCAGCTCGCTGACCTGGAAGAGGCCGATGCTCAGCTCCGCGAGGCCATCGCCGCGCTCAACGAAGAGGTGAGGGCGCGGTTCTCGGTCACCTTCGAGCGCGTCAACACGTCGTTCGGTGAGTACTTCTCCGCGTTCTTCGGGGGCGGTCAGGCGAAGCTGATGCTCGCGGACCCCGATAACATCGCCGAGTCCGGCATCGAGATCGAAGCGCAGCCTCCGGGTAAGCGCATCAACTCTCTCACGATGCTTTCGGGCGGTGAGCGGTCGCTGACGGCCGTTGCTCTGCTGTTCGCGTTGTTGACCGCCAACCCTGCGCCGTTCTGTGTGCTCGACGAAGTCGATGCCGCGCTCGATGAGGCGAACGTTGGAAGGTTCACGCAGGCGTTGGAGCGGCTCGCGGAGCAGACGCAGTTCATTGTGGTCACCCACAACCGACGCACGATCGAGGTTGCGGACGACATCTTCGGCGTCTCAATGGGACGGGACGGCGTGTCGAAGGTGTTGTCGCTGCGGCTCTCGGACATCCCGCAGAAGTAAGCTTGATTGCTGCGACCTGACAACCGCACGCGGGGCATTCATCGTATGACTCTGCGAGGGAGGTCCTAATGCGCCTCTGGCGCCGAAGCCAGACCCACGGTGAGGACGGGGAGCCGGCCCCCGTGTCGGTAGCCGAACTCGACGTAACGGAGGAGGAGGCCGAAGAAATCCACGAACAGACCGAGCGTGCGGTCGAGCGCACTCGCAAGGGTCTGTTCGGCCGGATCGGGGGACTGTTCGAGCGGGCGGACTTCGGGGACGGACTCTGGGACGAGCTCGAGGAGCTCATGATCGGTTCGGATACCGGGATGGCCACGGCCGAAGCGGTCCTGGACCGGGTGCGGACACGCGTGAAGGACGAGGGGATAAAGCAAGGTGACCGCGCTCGCGAAGTACTGCGAGAAGAGTTGATCGCGGTCCTGGAGGGCGCGGTCGACCGGGCTCCAACGTGGGTCGCGGAAGATGCGCCCTCGCCGCTGGTGATGCTTATCGTCGGCGTCAACGGGGCGGGGAAGACGACATCGATCGCCAAGATCGCCCACGCCTTCCAGCGGGACGGAGCGACCGTTGTCCTCGGGGCGGCGGACACCTTCCGCGCAGCTGCCAGCGAGCAACTGAAGGTCTGGGGCGAGCGGGTCGGGGTGCGTGTGGTCGCCCACAATCCCGGGGCCGACCCGGGGGCGGTTGTGTACGACACCCTGGAGGCAGCGACGAGCGCCGGGGCCGATGTGGTCATCATCGACACGGCCGGGCGACTCCACACCAAGTTCAACCTCATGGAGGAGCTAAAGAAGATTAACCGGGTGGTGCAGCGGACGGTCCCCGATGGTCCGCACGAGACGCTCCTCGTGCTGGACGCGACAACGGGTCAGAACGGGCTCACCCAGGCGCGGTCGTTTACGGCGGCGGTGGGGGTGACGGGCATCGTTCTGGCGAAGCTGGATGGGACAGCAAAAGGAGGGATCGTGTTCGCCATTGCACATGACCTCGGCATACCGGTGCGGTTCATCGGCACGGGCGAGAAGCTGGACGATCTCGCGCCGTTCTCGCCTCACGACTTCGTCGACAGCCTGCTGGGCTGAGCGAGGATGGGCGCGCCGCTTCAGTACTGTGGGGTGGCGCTGGTGGTCGCGTTCGCGGGGTTGCCTGTCGCTTTCACGTTCTTCCGGCGGTTCCCGGATGGCGGCGCGGGCCTTGCGTTCGCGCTGGGCACGACGCTGACGGGGTTCATCTACTTCACGCTCCGTGTGTTCGACGTGCTGCCGCCGGGGCGCGGCGGGGCAGTGGCGGCCATCGCGCTCATGGCGCTGGTCGGGGTGTGGTTCGCGGGGCGCGACCGGCGGTTCCGGGCCACGATCGAAAGGTCGGCCGCGGCGATGCTCGTGATGGCGGGGCTGTTCGTTGCGTTGTTCTTTGCCTACACCGCCGCACGGAGCTACACGCCGGAGATCACCGGCACGGAGCAGCCGATGGACTTGATGTACCTGTCGGCGGCGATGCACTCCCCCGCGTACCCACCGGAGGACCCGTGGCTGGCCGGCGAGCGCGCGAGCTACTACTACTTCGGGTACGTGCAGGCGGCGGTTCTGACTCATGCAGCAGGGCTGGAGGCGGAGACTGGCTACAACCTCAGCCTCGGGTACGTCTTCGCTGCGGCGGGGACTGCGATGGCCTCAGTCGGGTCCGCGGTTGGGCGTTGGGTTGGCGGGCGCCGCGGACGGGAGCGGGGATACGCGGGGGCGGTAGCGGGAGTGGTGCTACTGCTGTTCGCCGGCACGCTCTGGGGAGGGTTCGCGGTCGCGGCGGCCCACGAACAATACGACGTTGGCGTGTACGAGGCGTTCGGAGTCGAGTCGCTTCTCCCCTGCGACCTGACGGACGCGGAGGGGTGCTACGCGGGAAGAGTCCCCCGCACCGACAAGTGGTACCCGACCCAGTTCTTCTGGTGGTTCCAGGGAACGCGAGTCATCCCGGGGACCATCACGGAGTTCCCGTTCTTCAGCTTCCTCCTCGGCGACCTCCACCCACACGTGATGTCTCTGCCGCTCGTAATTCTCCTGGCGGGGTTGGCGGCGAGTCTGTGGCGCGGCCGTGATCTGCTCGACTGGCGGAGCCATCGGGAATCGCCTGGGTCCGGCCTGGTGCTGGCGGTACTCGTTGGGGCACTTGCCTTCCAGAACGCATGGGACTTCGTAACGTTCACCGCGCTCCTGGCCATCGCAGTTGCGGGCCGGAACGTGCGGGCGGCACCTCCGGGGCGAGCGCTGCTCGCGGGCACAAGTTACATGTTGCCCCTGGTGCTGGCTGGGGCGGTGTTCTACCTGCCCTGGATTATGGACTTTTCCTCCCAGGCAGAGGGGCTGTATCCCTACGTCACGGAGGGGACGCGCCCACAGCACATCCTGCTCCAGTACGGGCCCGTGCTTCTCCCCGCGATGGCTGTGTTAGTGGCTTTGAGTTGGCGGCAGGGTGACGTGCGGATTCGTGGCGGTGCCGCTCTGGCCGCGCTCGCGGTCGTAGCGCTTCCGCTGGGGGCGTGGTTTGCCCTGGCGCAGTACCACGGGCGCCTCGACGACGCACTCGAGCTGCGGACGGCTGGGGGGTGGGTGACGCTCGGGCTCCTCGGGCTGGCCTCGGCTGCGTTCGCGTATCTCACGTGGGTGAACGCCGCGGCGGGGAGCCGGGCGGCGGGTTTCGCCGCCGCCGCTGGTGGGCTGGGCGCGCTGCTGCTTTACGGCTGCGAGCTCTTCCTCATCCGCGATGTCTTCTTCGGGGATGGCATCGGCAATCTCGCGCGGATGAACACCGTGTTCAAGCTGAGCTACCAGGCATGGGC
>CAYPAZ010000105.1:0-7725 GCA_964408835.1 uncultured Anaerolineaceae bacterium | reverse complement strand
TCTCCACCGCCGCCGAGTCGAGTGCGTCGAGGGAGAGCTCATAGAAAACGCAGTTCGTCGCTGCGACGATGTCGGCCGAGCGAGGCTGGGAGTCCGCGAGCGCCATCTCCCCGAAGGTCGCTCCCGGGCCCAACGTTGCGAGCCGATGCGTCCTCCCCTCCGACAGTCCTACCCGCACTTCGACCAGGCCCCGGGTCAACAAGAACAGCGCATCCGCTTCCTCCCCCTGCCGGACGATCCAGTCCCCCGCGCTCGCGGTGCGTCTCTGAAGGAGGTCGACCAGGCGAACGCGCTCATCACCTTCAAGCGCCGTCAGCAGTGGATGGTCCTCGGCGGGCATCTCTTCCTCCGGTTCGAGCGGAAACCCCGCTCCGGCCAGCAGAAGATGCTCGCAAAGCTCCAGTGCCTCGTCCAGCGACTCTACGAACGACACGCGCTCCTCTGAGCCGGGCGCCAGGTGCGCCCGCACGAACTCCAGCGAGGCGTGTCCGGGTGACCGCCCGGCGAAGACGGTGTGACCACCTGCCTCCGCCGCGTTCGAAGCGAACGACCCGAGGAGCTTTCCCACGGCGGCATCGATGGTGGTCGTGCGTCGCAGGTCGAAAGCGACAATCTCCCCACCTCCGCGGGTCGACACCGCGCGCAAGGCCATCTCGACGGTGATCAGCACTAGCGGGCCCTGTAGCTGGATGACCCGGGCGCGGTCGCCAGCATCATCGATGAATGCCATCTCGGCCGGGCTCCGTTGTCGTTTCGATGGCAGCGCAGAGAGCGGGAGCACAGCCCTGATCCCCATGTCCACGCTCACCGGTGGCCGGAGCAGGTGTAGCCCAAACTCCTTCGAAAGCGCTTCGCACATTGCCACTCCACGCACGCTGTTCCCAAACGAGTCGAGGCGCGGCGAGAAGACCCCAATTCCCAGTTGGCCGGGGAGTACCGCGATCACCCCCCCGCCAACCCCACTCTTCGCCGGGATGCCGACGCGGTAGAGCCACGAGCCAGCCGAATCGTACATGCCGCAGGTGCTCATGACGCTGAGGACTCTGTGAACGTTGGCCGCCTCGATCGCCCGCAACCCGGTCGCAGGGTTCTCGCCACCGCTCGCTAGCGTCGCCGCCATCATGGCAAGATCGCGGGCGCTCACCAGGACAGAGCATTGGCTGAAGTAGCGATCACAGGCCTCATCTACGTCCCCTTCCAGCATCCCGGCGCTCCGCAGTAGGTGGCCGATGGCCCGGTTGCGATGTCCAGTCTCCCGCTCCGACTCGAACACAGCCTCGTCGACCCTGAGCTCCCTCCCCGCGTAGCGGGACATCATCGCGAGCGTCCGCTCCAAAGCGCTGGATGACCCGTCGTTCGAGATCATCCCCGCGGTCGCTATCGCCCCCGCATTGATCATTGGATTCCTCGGTCGTCCCGTCCCGGGCTCAAGGCTAATGGCGTTGAATGCGTCTCCACTTGGCTCGACTCCTACGCGGCCAAGTACCGTCTCAGGCCCGAGGTCGTCCAGGGCCAGTCCGAACACAAATGGCTTGGAGATCGATTGGATGGTGAACTCCACTGCGGAATCCCCCACCTCATAGATGTGGCCATCTACAGTAGCGACGGCCACCCCGAAGTGCTCCGGGTTCGCCCGCGTCAGCTCAGGGATGTAACTTGCCAGCTCCCCTGCACGGATAGAGCGGAACTGGGTCAGCAGGGCCTCAAGGGTTCGGAGTAGCGGAGTTGAAGTTGTTGACACCGGCCGAGTGTAAGTTCTCGCCGTCTCTCGACGACGCTCCGCAATCAGACCGTCATCAAAGCTTAAGCCGGCGGAAACATTACCCGGGGGCTCCCCCACGACCCCCCACCCTGGTCCCCGGTCCCGCGAAGCCAGGCCACCGCCACCCCGACGCTGGCCGTGCTATCCTCCCCCACCACCCGGAGGGACACATGACCTACGAGAACCTCATCTTCGATCGCGAGCCCGGCTCCCACGTGGCGACCATCACCCTCAACCGCCCCGAACGCCTCAACGCCATCAGCCGCCCCACCATGGCCGAAATCCTCGCCGTCTGTCGCCAGGTTCAGGACGACGACGATACCTGGGTCGCGATCTGGACCGGCGCCGGTCGCGGCTTCTGCTCCGGCGCAGATGTCACCGGGAATCGGCCCGCCGAGGAGGAACGGGAGATTCCACTCAACGAGACCCTCGACGAGGACTCCTGGATCAGCCGCCAGGGCAAAGCGCTTTACGCAATCGACAAGCCCATGATCGCCGCTGTGAACGGTGTCGCCGCGGGCGCCGGCTTTTCGCTCGCACTCTGCTGCGACATCCGCGTCGGCACCCCCAACTCCCGCTTCGTCACCGTCTACCAGGAACGCAGTCTCCCTCCCGAGGGCGGCATGTCGTTCCTGCTATCTCGCGTCGTTGGGCTTGGGCGAGCCATGGACCTCGCCCTCACGTCCCGCCGGGTCGATGCCGATGAGGCCTACCGCATCGGCCTCCTCGACCGCCTCGTGCCCGAGGACGAACTCCTCCCCACCGCTCGCGCTCTCGCCGAACGGATCTGCGAGCTCCCTCCTGCCGCCGTCCGTGTTTCGAAGCGGGCCATCCGCCGCGGTCTGGAGGCAACCTTCGAAGAGGCGACCCGCAACGAGACTTCCTACGGTGGCATCGCACGTCGGGCGAAGGTCGACGCCGCCGAGTCCATCACCGCCTTCCGGGAAAAACGCGCCCCGGTCTATCGCGGGCGATAGGCGGGACTATGCTGGCCGCCGCCCCGCTCATCACCCTGATCCCGTCCACCGACGCCGTTCGCGCCCGAGCATTCTACGAAGGGACCCTCGGGCTGCCGCTGCTGGCAGACGACCCTTTCGCACTCGTGTTCGGTGTGGGCGGTACTACCCTCCGCGTCACGAAACTTGAGTCATTTGTCCCTCAGCCGTTCGCCATCCTTGGCTGGAACGTCACGGACATCCGCGGGGCCGTCAGCGCGCTCGTCGCAAGGGGCGTCACGTTGGAGCGCTACCCGGGCATGGAACAGGACGAGCTGGGGGTCTGGGTGGCTCCGGGAGGGGCCGCCATCGCCTGGTTCAAAGACCCCGAAGGCAACGTGCTCTCGCTCGTGCAGGCGCCATAGTCGTCTACGGGCCCCGCAGGAACGCCAGCAGCGGAGGGTTCGCGAGGTCGCTGTGAGTGAGGTTAGCCGCATACGCGGCCCCGGGGATCGACACGACTCCTTCGGCCCTCAGCAACCTCGCCGGGACCGCAATCCGCGGCCAGACATCCGATCAGCCCAGGTCCACCCCGATGTCGAACGTCGCGACGTAAGCGCTGCCTTCTCGCACCACATCGAGGGTGAGATCCTCGCCGCCCTGGCGGTAGATACCGTCACCATCGTTCAACAGCGTCCGGTATCCGGTGGAAGCGTACGGCTCCTCGGCGTGAACAAGATCAGTCATCGCCTCATCGAAAAACCACTGGGAAGTGAACTCCCCGGCACCGGCCTCGAAGCCCGTCCGCAGCTTGAAGTGAATGTGCACTGCCCGCCCCCGGTACCACCCCGGGTAAATGGTCAGGAACTCCGCCCGCCCGGAAGCGGCGGTGATCTGGTACCCCCGCAGAAAATCGCGGCCCACGGTATTGAACCGGGGGTCCACCGCGTCGGAGTACACGCCCGCAGCGTCGCAGTGCCAGATGTCCACGATCGCGCCCGGCAGCGGCGCACACTGGCCGCCGCTCACATCGATCGCGTTCACGATCAGACGCAGCTCCGCACCCTCAGCGATGCTCCCATCGCTGGTGTCTTCCCGGATGTCTGACCGCTCCATCCGCCCATCCACGAAGTACGGGCCCTCGGTCAGCTCCGGGCGGACCACGCAGTTCGGGATGGAGGTTGGGCTGATGCCGGCCGTCTCCGTTGGAGTCGTGGCTGTGCCCGTCGGCTGGCCAACTGGACTCGGCGTTGGAGTGGGTGTCGCTGCGGCCGCCGTGTCATCATCGTCACTGCAACCGCCCAGCAGGGCCAACGCGCCGGCGCCACCGAAGAGAGCAAGCACTTCCCGCCGATTGAGCACGCGTCCGACCAACCTGTCGTCATTGTCCACGTCGAGTGCCTCCAGTGAGTGTCTGGCCCAGCGTAACGCCGGGCCGGGTCTTGAGAACCCACGACCCGGCGCTCGCCCTCTCCGAGCCTTTACCGGGGCCCGATCAGCTGGTCATTCCCTCAAGCCCAACGAGCGCACGCCCATGCTCCACCTCTCCCATGTGCCTGAGCCCGTGCTGGTACACGAAGCACTCCAGCACCTCAAGCTTGCGCAGCGGCCCCTCGCCGATTACCAGGGCGCAGAAGATGTTCCGCATGTTCGGCGGCAGCATCGGCATCAGGACCTCGCCCACTGAGTCTGCTGTGATGGCCTCTAGCACCAGGCTCGTCCTGCCAATCACCTGAGCCTGGTACTCCCGCCACGCCTTGATGTCCCCGAACCGCAGCTGCTCCATCTCCTCCACCGTTTCCTCCCTGCCAAGCGCGTCCACCGTCACCCCGACCTTCGCCGCCCACCCGCCAGTGATCCAGAGCGGCTCTTCCCTGCGAAATACCCGGCTCATCGACTGATCCTGCGCCTTGATGTAGTGGCTGAAGCTGAACGCCATCGGCAGGACCCCTGCCCGCTCGTGGTGATTCATCTGCTCCAGGGTAACGTCACTCACCGCCCGTTCCCAGAGCACGTTCATGGCCCGGACCCGGTTCCTCAGCGACTCAACGAACATCTCCTCGTAGCTCATGACTTTGCTCCCTCGACAGCGATTCGCTGGCAGTCTCGCGCCACGACTATCGGGCCACCGTAGACGTCGGACATGCCCTTGACGAACCGCTCCACCTCGGCCCCCTCGTTCCCGATTGGCGGTATCAGGTGGGAGAGTGCCAGTCGCCTGACGCCGGCCGTTGCCGCCACCCTGGCCACGTCGCCTGTCGGGATGTGATACGAAGGCACGTCCGCGAACAGCGCCGCCTGGAGTGTCCGTCCCATCCCTTTCAATGCCAGGATCCGCTCCTCCAACATCGAGACGTTCATTGCCTCGCACACCAGGAGGTCAGCCCCTTCCGATGCCGTCAGCAGTGAGTCGCAAAGTGAGGTGTCGCCCGACATAACCAGTGCCCTCCCGTCGAACTCGAACCTGAACCCGAGCGCCGGCACCACAGGGAAGTGGTCCACCTCGAACTGGGACACGCGCACTTCGTTCACCGTCAGGAACTCTTGTGCCTTCGCTGTCGCCGGTATCTCAGTCACTTCCACCTTGATTCCGTCCGGGTGGAGCTTGTCTCCGTGGTGGGCCAGCCGGAACCCAATGTCCCGGTTCAGCGCGTGGAGGAACCCATCGACCATCTCCTTCGTCCCCTCCGGGCCGAACACCCGCAGCGGCTTCGTCGCCCCGCTCGTCCAGCGCAGGAAGAGAAAGTCCGGTACGTCGGTGATGTGGTCGGTGTGCATGTGCGTGAAGACAGCGACGTCGATGTCGCTCGGCATCACCCCCGCTGGCAGGATGCGCCGCGCGGCACCCCAACCGCAGTCCACGAGGATGTGCTGGTCCCCCGCCACCACCACGTTGCCCGCGCCGCAACGGTCCGGGCTCGGCAACGGACTCCCCGTGCCCAGGAACGCCACCTCGAATCTCTCTGTCATCTGTTCCCCGTCCTCTCTGTTGCCTTTGGAGGCACCGCCCTCGCAACTTCTACTCCGCCCGCCCGCAACCAACCACCCGCCGGGCTGCCACAGCACCCGGCCGGAGCGAGGGAGCAGGAACCGTCTGACGCTGAACGGGAGAGTTGGACCTTACCCGGCTGCCTGCGGAGCTTGCGCGGGCGGCACCAGCTCGGGGATAACACCTCGCATCGCCCCGCGGACTCGCTCGTCCAGCGTGTCGAGTTCCCACGGACCCGAGCCCTGCAGCACAACCTGCGGCTCGATGTTGCGGTAAAGCGTGATCCGGTAGCCGCTCACTCCAAAGCACCGGCCCGTGATCCAGCCGCCCTCCTCGCTGGCCAGGTATGCCACCATCGGCGCCACGTTCGCCGGGTCGCGCTCCGTCCCCCTGGCGTCGTCTGAGACAACCCGGTTCGCCCCCTGGGCCGACCGCTCCGTTGGCACGCTGTCGGTCATGCGCGTCGCCGCGCCCGGCCCGATGGAGTTCGCGGTGACCCCGTAGCGCCCCAATGCCCGGGCACAGCTCAGCGTGAATCCCCAGATGCCCATCTTGGCCGCGGCGTAGTTCGGCTGCCCCGGAGCCCCGAATAGCCCGGAACCCGAGGTGAAGTTGATCAGCCGGCCACCCGTACGCTGCTGCCGCCACACCATCGACGCGAACCGCGTCGTCGCGAACGTCCCCTTCATGTGTACGCGCACCACGGCGTCCCACTCTTCCTCGGTCATGTTGAACACCATTCGGTCGCGCAGAATCCCGGCGACGTTCACGAGGATGTCCAGCTGCCCCCACTCGTCGAGCGCCTGTTTCACCAGCCCTTCCGCCTGCTCCATGTCTGCCACATCCGCGTAGTTCGCCACCGCCACGCCTCCCCCGCTCTTGATCTCGTCCACCACCTGCTGTGCCGGGGTGTCGTCCTTCCCTTCGCCCGAAACCGAAACGCCGAGGTCATTCACGATGACCCGCGCCCCCTGGTTCGCGAACAGCAGCGCGATCTCCTTGCCGATCCCGCGGCCCGCGCCCGTGATGATCGCCGTCTTACCTTCCAGCTTTCCAGCCATGACTATCCCTCCAGGAAATTGCTCCCGGAGTCTACCCGATCCTTCTCTCCGCCCCCATCCAATGTCCATCCCGCACGCCCGCGAGATGCGCTCCCTTCTCCTATCCGGCAAGCCTCGGGTCGCGGACGACATCGTCCAGGAACGCTCGAAGCAACGCGTTCGTTATCGCCGGCTGCTCCAGCTGAAAGAAGTGCCCTGCCTCGGCGACCGGCTCGTGCCGCAGGAACAGGCAAACTTCGCGCAGCCAGTTGATGTCTCCCAGCGGCCTCGCCCCCCAGATAGCCATGAACGGCTTCCGGTCGGCAGCTCTCACGATGTCCGTCAGCCGGTCTTCGAACTGCTCCGACCCCGCCAGCATCCCGGCCGCCACATCCGTCGGGCACGCCAGCATCAGCGTCCGAATCTTCCCCCGGAGATCCTCCGGCGTCTCCTCGACAAAGAACGTCTCCACGAAGTCCGCTGCTCCCAACATGCCGTCCTCCGCCACCGTTTCCGACATCCGCCTGAACCCCGCAAGCGAAGGTCGAATCGGCGAGTCCCCCACCACTATCCCCGTCACTAACTCCGGGTGCCTGTCGTTCACCAGCAGGGCGATGACTCCGCCGAGGCTGTGCCCAGCGAGGATGGCCGCTCCAAGCCCGAGATCCCGGATGATGGCAGCCACGTCATCCGCGGCGGTGACGGCGTCGAAGGGCGGGATGGCTTCCGATTCGCCTCTCCCGCGCAGGTCGACCGCGACGCACCTGTGGTCGCGTGACATCTCCTCTACCTGCGGCCGCCACGCCGAACGGTCACAGGCCCAGCCGTGGATGAAGACGAACGGCGGATCGCCCGACCCTGCCTCCTCGTAGGCGAGCCGGGCACCATTCACCCTTATCTCCGCCATACGGCGAGCTTGCCTGCCCCACGCTTCTTCCGCTTCTTCTTGCTTTGGGCGGCCTTGAGTAGCACCGGTGCCAGTGCCAGCACTGAGCTCAT
>CAYPAZ010000104.1:0-7731 GCA_964408835.1 uncultured Anaerolineaceae bacterium | reverse complement strand
CCGTTCCGCGCGAGCCTCTCGCGCTGGCGGTGGCTCGGCCTCGCCGCCGCCGCGCTTCTGCTCGTAGCCGTGGTGGCGGGCGTCGGCGGCTACCTCGTCGCGGACGACGAACCGCGCAGCTCTAGCTCAATACCTGCAGAGGAGTACGGCGTTTTCGCCCGTGCCGTCGCCCAGGGCCTCGAGAAGCGCTCCACCGTCACCATCGACGGGACGAGCGTTGCCGTTGTCCACGCGCCCGGCCGCACCGTCGCCTACGTATGGGTGGATGGCCTCCCGGACCTCGCCGAAGGCCAGGTGTACCAGCCCTGGGTTTCCCGTGATGGCGGCCGCACCGTCGAGAAGCTGGCCAGCTTCACCGTCCCCAATGGGGGGGTCTGGCTGCAGGCGCCGGCCACCTTCGAAAGTTACTCCTGGTTCGCCGTGAGCATCGAGAACGACACCGGCTCCCCTGGGCAGCCACCGTTCATCACCGTCGATATCGCGCCCGAGCCTCCGGTCGTCACCCCCGAGTACCAGTAGCTACGAACTCAGCTCGGCGAGCTGCCCCGAGTCCAGATACTCCTCGATCCTCACCACCCGGCCATCCCGCACCTCGATCATCATGCAAGCCGGCAGTGCGAACGGCTTCCCCGTTCGCGTGGTCCCGCGGAGGACGTGCTGCTGCACTACTCCCCCCTCGACCCGCGACCGCCGGGTTACCTCGTAACGCAGGTCCGAAATCGCTCCGACCACCTGCCTCAGCAGCGCCAGGTTCTCTTCGGCCGGCTGTGCGTACCCATCGTAGTTGTGCCACACCACCGTCTCGGGCGTGTAAACCTCCTCCCGGATCAACTCCACGTCCCCCGCCTCGATTGCTGCGAACAGCGTCTCCACCACCGCGAGTGTGTCGTCAGCACTCATGAACACCTCCGTACCGCCCGGGATGCTAGAGTGCGCCTGCTTCACCCGTCTGTGGGCAGCCCCACCCCAGGTCCACTATGCCTCGTTACCACCTCGCCCAGTACAACATCGCCTGGCTCGTCGCACCCCTGGACGACCCCCGCATCGCCGACTTCACCGACAACATCGCCGCGGTCAACACCCTCGCCGAGGAGGCTCCCGGCTTCGTCTGGCGCCACCAGACGGACGATGGCGACTCAACCTCCATCCGCGTCCGCGACGACGACCGCATCCTCATCAACTTCAGCCTCTGGGAGTCCGTCGAAGCCCTCCATACCTTCGCCTTCCGCACCCACCACGCCGACTACTATCGACGCCGCCGCGAGTGGTTCACCCATGAAGACGAGCCCTTCGCCGTCCTCTGGTGGGTCCCCGCCGGTCACCTCCCCACCGTCGAGGAAGCAGAAGCGAAGCTGGCCGAGCTGAAAGCCAACGGCCCAACTTCGGCCGCCTTCACATTCAAGTCCCGCTTCCCTCCACCGCAATAGCGGCTAGTTCACCCGCCGGTCCACGCCCTTCCAGTACGCCTCGCGGATCACGAACTTTTGCAGCTTGCCCGTTGCCGTCCGCGGCAGCGACTCCACGAAGTCCACACTCGTTGGGCACTTAAAATGCGCCAGGTGTTCGCGCGTGAACGCGATGATCTCCTCCTCGGTTGGCGACGTTCCCTCCCGCAGGACGACCAGGGCCTTCGGAGTCTCCCCCCACTTGTCGCTGGGCACGCCCACCACCGCACACTCCAGCACCGCTGGGTGCCGGTAAAGCGCGTCCTCGATCTCCGGCGATGAGATGTTCTCGCCCCCAGAGATGATGACGTCCTTCTTCCGGTCCACGATGTTGATGTTCCCGAACTCGTCCCACACAGCCAGGTCGCCACTGTGGAAGTATCCGTCGTAGATCGCCTTCGCCGTCTCTTCGGGCTGCTCCCAGTATCCCTCCAGCACAACGTTCGATCGTGCGCACACTTCGCCGATGCTCACCCCGTCCATCGGCACCGGCTTCCCGTTGTCGTCCAGTACCTGGATGTCGACCCCGATCGCCTCCACCCCGGCCCGCGCCCGCCGCGCGAAGTCCTTGCCATCGGGGTTGTGGAAGTCCGGCGTCGAAACCGTGAGGATCGGCGCAGTCTCCGTCAGCCCATAGATCTGGATGAACTCCCACCCCAGCTCCTCCTCCAGCCGCTGGATAAACGCCGCTGGCGGGGGAGCCCCTGCCACGGTGAACCTCGGGCGAGTCGTGATCCTGTGCTTCTCCTTGTCCGGGTAGCTGAGCACCGTGTTCAACACAGCGGGCGCCATGCACCCGAACGTCACCCCCTCCTCCTCGATCAGCCGGTAGATCTCGCTCGCGATAACCGCGCGCAGCACAACGTGCGTCGCTCCCATCGCCGTGAGCGCGAACGGCCCGCCCCACCCGTTGGCGTGGAACATCGGCAGTGTCCACAACTCCACGTCTGTATGCCTGATCCCCAAATGCGCGATGAAGTTGTACGCGTTGATGTAGACGTTCCGGTGGGTCAGCATCACGCCCTTCGGCCGCGCAGTCGTGCCCGAGGTGTAATTGATCGAGGTCACGTCGTTCTCGTCCTGCTCCACGGTCGGTGTCGCTGTCGTTGGTTGGGTCCCCACCAGTTCGTCCCAATCGGTCCATCCGTCCGGGGTAACCTTGTCCGGGCTCGGGTCCGAAACGATGAAGTGCTCCACCGTTTTCAGGTTCGCGCGAATGTCGTCGATCACCCTCGTGTACTCGTAGTCCACGAGTACAGCCTTCACGCCCGCGTGGTTGATGATGTACTCGTGGTCGCTCGCCACCAGCCGGTAGTTCAGCGGCACCAGGATCGCCCCGATCTGCGTCACCCCGTAGTAGCTCTCCAGGAAGTAGTGGCTGTTCGGGCTCAGGATGCACACTCGGTCGCCGGGCTTGATCCCGAGCTCCAATAGAGCGTGCCCGAGCTGGTTGCACCGCTCGGCGTACTCCCGGTACGTCATCCGCAGCTCGCCATCCACGATCGCCGTCTTGTTCGGGTAAAGCTTCGCCGCCCGGCGTAGGAAGTCATTGAGCAAGAGCGGTACTTCCACGGTCCCCTCCACGTTTCAGTCTGTGCCGCGGGATTCTACGCCAGCCCGGCGCCAATCATCAGCCGTCCCAGGGGTTCACCACCTCGACGCCGCAAGCCTCGAAGTCCTTCACGTTGCGAGCGACCACTGCCAGTCCGTGCACCAATGCTGTGGGAGCATCCATTGCACCACTGCCGCGATTCGTGCCGGTCTGCCAACGCCACCATGTCCAGAAGAGCTCACTCGCTGAAGTCAACCGTCGGGCGATCGCGGTCCGAGGATCGGTCCACGATGAACTCCCTCTCGTCGTCCGTGAGCTTCGGCTGGGGAGCCTGCAGCACCTGACGAAGCTCTTCCGGCGCCCGGCCCGGGGCAGGCACCACCGTCCCGATCCGCTCCTCTATCTCCGCCCCCAGCGCCGCCATCTCCGCCTCTCCCAGCTTCTGCTGCGTCACCTCGAACAACACCGCCTCTTCCCATCGGATGTGCTCCTTCAGCCGCCGCCCGAACTCCCCCAGCGCCGCTCGCCGGCCCGCAGTGTCTCCCGCATCCCGCATCGTCGCTACCAGTGCCTCCAGCCCCAGGTGGTCGCTCTGGGTGCGCCGGATCGGCTCCTCGTCCTCCCCCAGATACCGGATCAGCCGTGCCAGGAGGCACTCGTTCTCCGTCCGGAAGTGCGGCAACAGCCCCGCAGCCCAGAACCCCAGCAAGTCCGAGTACAACTCCGCCGCTGCCTCGTCCGAAGCCCCTGGCAGCTCTCGCTCGATCCGCAATGACATCACAAGCCCGTGATGGTGGTCCCACGAAAGCTTCGTCAGCCGCTCGTCCCGCTTCACTCCGCACCCCCGGCCGACGCCACCGCCCCGGCGCCCGCCGTTGCCCTCCCCACCACGGGCCGCGCGAACAGCACTACCGCTGCCGCCGAGTACGTCACCAGCGCCGTCGAGACGAACGGCGCGGTGTACGAACCCGTCTGGTCCTCCATCCACCCGACCGCGAACGGCCCCAGCCCACTTCCGATCATCCCTGCCATGCTCACCAGCCCGAAAATCGCTCCGAACGAGACGATCCCGAAGATTTCCCCCACCAGAAGCGATTGCATCATGTACACGTTCCCGATCGTGAATCCGAAGGTCAGCGTCAGCAAGTAGGTCGCAGCCATGTTCTCCGTCGTCAGCACCAACAGCACGGCGCTCCCCTGGACCAGGAACAACACCGCCGTCAGCCACCGCTTGTCCATCGCGTCCGCAAACAGCCCGACCACGAGCCGCGCGACGATGCTCCCCATGGCTGTCGTGCTCAGCGCCAGCGCCGCCTGGTTCCGCGATCCGAACCGCTCCTCCAGGAACGAAATCTGGTGGATCACAAAGCCCGTCTGCGCCGTGAGCACAAGCACGAACGCGACTAGCACGCTCCAGAACGCCACCGTCCCCAGCGCCTCCCGCCTCGTCCACGGCCGCATCTGACTCTCTACCGATAGTCGCGGGTTCGGAGGCGCTGGCTGATCCCCGTCCCCGTCTGGCTTCAGTCCCATCTGCGCCGGGTCCCACGCGATCACGAACGCGACCACAGGCAGTGCCACCACCACAACCGTGATCGCCAGCACCGACGCCGCCAGCTCAATGCCACCGATATCGATCATCTTGCTCGCGAGCGGTGGGATGATGACGCCACCCAGCGATACGCCGGTCGCCGAGATGCTCATCGCCCGCGCCCGCCTCCGGATGAACCAGCGCGTCATGATGGCGTTCACAGCTACCCCGCTGGAAATCCCGAACGCGAACGCCAGCACCGCGTACACCGCGTACAGCTGCCACAGCTCGTTCACGAACCCGATGCCACCGGCCGCCAGCCCGTTCAGCACGAGCCCAACCGCCATGAACCGCATCGGCCCCTTCCGGTCGATGTACGGCCCAACCACCGCTGCCGTCAGGCCCGAGATCGTGAAGTACAGCCCCGTCGCCGCGCTCACTGCGGTGTTCGACCATCCGTGCTCGTCCTGCAACGGCTTCAGGTACACGGCGAGCCCGTAGTACCCCACCCCGACTCCCACCATCATCAGCAACGCGCACGCCACCGCGATGTACCACCCGTAGAACACGCCGCTTGGCAGCACCCGCGCCGCCGGCGGTGTGTAGCGTCCAACTCCTGTCACGATTTCGAGTCTACCGGCTCCTCCCCGGTCGGTCGCCGAACCGGCGTGCTAGTCTTACACCGGCATGCGCATCGAGTGGATAAACCACGCCTCGGTCCTCTTGCATTCCGGCCCCGTGACGCTGGTTACCGATCCCTGGCTGCTTGGCACCGCTTTCGACGACGGTTGGTCCCTCCTCTCCCCCACTCCCTTTCAACCCTCCGATTTCGACCGTGTCACGCACGTCTGGCTCTCGCATGAACACCCCGACCACTTCAGCCCAGCCACCCTGCGCGCTATTCCTGAGGGAACTCGTGCCAACCTCACCGTCCTTTACCAACAGACTCGCGACCGCAAGGTAGTGGAGTTCTGCCGTGAGCTTGGCTTCGGGACCGTCCAGGAACTCCCACATGGTGACTGGGTAGAGCTTGCCCCGGGATTCCGGCTGCTCTGCCAGCCCTTCCCCGATGACGACTCCTGGCTGGCCGTCGAGGCCGATCACCAGCTCGTCCTCAACCTGAATGACTGCGTCGTCCGCGAAGAGCGCCATGCGCGGGCGATAGCAGCCCACATCGCCCGGCCCATCGATGTCCTCCTGACGCAGTTCTCCTTCGCTCAGTGGGTCGGCAACCCCGATGACCCCGCCTCCCACCGCCGCCATGCTGCCGAGCAGCTGGACCGGGTGGTCATGCAATGCCAGGTGCTCCAGCCCCGGTTCGTCATCCCGTTCGCCAGCTTCGTCTGGTTCAGCCACGAGGAAAACGCCTACCTCAACGGCGGCATGAACACCGCTCGCGACGCCGTAGCGGCCATTCTCGACCGCACCAACACTCCCCCGGTTGTCCTCTACCCCGGGGACCAGTGGGAGGTCGGCGAACCCCACGACCCTGGCCCCGCCCTCGCCCGCTACGACGCCGACTACGCCCGCCTCCACGAAACCCCTGAGCTCCATGCCGACCCCTCGGTGGCGTTGGCCGACCTCTCCGGGAGAGCTGAGGACTTCGTCGCCCGTCTCCGCAAGCAGAACGGCTCGCTCCTCTCCCGGGGACTCACTCTCGCGGGACAGGTTCGCCCCGCCCATATCTGGCTCACAGACCACGACGTGGCGGTCGCGCTAGCGCTGGACCGCGGCCTTCGCCGATCCGCCAGGCCCCGGCATGAGTGCGATGTAGCGCTCTCCTCCGATGCCCTTGCCTACTGCTTCGAGAACCTCTGGGGAGGCAACACCCTGCTCGTGAACGGGCGGTTCTCCGTACCTCCCGGTGGCCACTTCGAGCGCTTCCGGCGCTATCTCACCCTCGCCGACCTCGCCAACCACGGCAAGACTGCCTGGCACTACGGGGCTTACCGCCTCGGCGACGCCGCCGCCGGTGTCCGTGACCGCCTCAGGTCTGCCTGAGCCTCAACTCCCCCGGAACGCTGGCTCGCGTTTCTCAACGAACGCCTTCGCAGCTTCGCGGTGGTCCTCCGTCCCGCCGCTCGCGATCATGTTGTGCGCTTCCTTCCCGAGTGTCTCCGCCAGGCTTGCCGTCGCCCCGAAGGCGAAGTTCTCCTTCATCCGCGCATAGGCCAGCGTTGGCCCGGCCGCTAACCGCTCCGCTAGCGCCATGGCTTCGTCCATCAGCGAGTCCTGGGCTAGCACCCGCGTCACCAGCCCCAGCTCCAGCGCCTTCTGCGCGTCGATGATGTCGCCCAGCAGATAGAGCTCCTTCGCCTTCCCCGGCCCAACCAGTCGCTGCAACAGCCAGGTCCCTCCGAAGTCCCCGCTGAACCCAACCTTCGCGAACGCCGTCCCGAACTTCGCGTTCTCACTTGCCAGGCGGATGTCCGCCGCCAGTGCCACGCTCAGCCCTGCCCCCACCGCATGGCCATTGATCGCGGAGATGGTCGGCTTTGGCATCTCGTAGAGCAGCCGCGAGATCTCCTCCTGCGCCCGAAGTCGCTCGACTCGCGCCTCGAATCCGCCTCCGCCACCGAGCCCTGCCTCCCCGTCCCCCTCCGCCATGCCCTTCACATCTCCGCCCGCGCAGAAGGCTCTCCCGGCGCCCGTGATCACCACAGAACGCACCGACGCGTCCTCCGCGGCCCGCAGCCCCAGGACGGGCAACAGGTCCAGTAGCTCGTTGTTCATCGCGTTCAGGCTCTCCGGCCTGTTCAGCGTGATGACCGCGACGGCCCCACGCTTCTCGTAAAGCGCAACGTCACTCATTCGGATCTGCCTCCTTCGTCCCCCGCGCTCGATTCTAGAGCCGCTGCCCGCCAGCGTCGCGCCACCCGTGATTTGAAACCGGGCCACTCACGCGGCACAATTCGGCACCCCGGAGGGACCGTGCTCACTCAACATCACCATTGCCGCCCGTGCTGACCATCGGCGCGGCCGCTGTCGATATCACACCCCCTATCGGCACCCCGCTCGATGGCTACAGCGGCCGCGCCGATGTCTCGCTCGGCATCCACGACCCGCTCTACGCTCGCGCCCTCTATCTCCACGACGGTTCCTCCGCCGTTGCGATCGTCGTCTGCGACCTCATCGGCGTCGGTCGCGCGCTCGTTGCTCGCGCCCGGGAGCTCATCGCCGAGCGCCCCGGAGTCCCGCCCGAG
>CAYPAZ010000103.1:0-7743 GCA_964408835.1 uncultured Anaerolineaceae bacterium | reverse complement strand
TGTCGCGGCTCGCGCCCTCGCACGTTCGGTCGCTGGTGCGGTGCGGCACGACGGCCGGAGCCACCAACGACCGCATCCGGGAACTCCAGGACGAACTCCGCGATACCCGGGGCGACAACGGGCTCCGCGAGTTCGCGCTTGCACCGGGCTTCGAAGACTCGCGCCCGGACCTCGCGCTGCTCTACCGCCACATCAACGCTATGAACCCGCCACGGCCGCGCGGGATGCTCGGCCGGCCGCCACCCACGTACAGGGGCAGCATGCACGAAAATTTCGTCGCGCTCGGGTCCCCGGTCCAGTTCGTGGTCGGGGAACACGACCTCATCACATCACCAGAGATGATCCGGGAGGCAGCGAGCCTGATCCCGGGCGCCCGCGTGCACGAAATCAAGGGTGCCGGCCACTCCGCGTACTTCGAGAACGCGGCAGAGTGGAACGAAGTGGTGCTGGAGTTCATGGGCGCCGTGCCCTGATAGCCCGGGCTTGCAAGCCAGGCAGGCCATCGTTTATGGTCTCGTCCTTATGATCAGCCTGCCTGCCTGGCTGCGCGCTCCGCTCGACAGCATGACTTCCCGCCTTGGGGGGGCGCGTTGGGTGGAGCCCTCGAACGACATCACGCGCGCGGTGCTCGCCTCCCTGCGCCAGCCGGCGCCCGCCGGCGCAGCGCATCTCTCGTTCGACTCCCTTGAGTTCGAAGCGGCCGTGGCCCCGGCGGCCCAGACTCCCGCTGCTACGCCGGAGGAGACCACCCCGAAGACTGGCCGCGAGGCTGCCTGAGGGCCCGGCCCGGCCTTATACTCCCCACATGCCCATCTACGAGTACTACTGCCCCACCTGCCGGAATCGCTTCGAGCAACGGCGGCCCATGTCGATGGCCACCGCGGCCGCGACCTGCGACCACGGCCACCAGGCCGCCCGCACCATCTCAACGTTCGCAGCCCCTCGCAATGACGGGTTCGCGGAGTTCGAGCCTTCCGCCAGCGGCGGCTGTTGCGGCGGCGGGGCCTGCGGGTGTGGCGCTTCGTCTAACTGACCTCGCCGGGTGACGCCCCGGCGCGGCGAGATACCACCAGGTACGCGCCGCAGGCCCCGGCCACCACCCCTGCCTGCAGTGTGATCATCGCGCCCAGCACGAACGTCGCCTCCTCCCAGAAAGGTTCCGGGAACATCTGGATCAACCGGTCGGTGTCCGGGTTGAGCTGCCAGAGGTCGTTGCGGAACAGGATGCGGTGGAACTGATCCCACGCGGAGTCGAACCCGGTGAGCGCGAACGCTCCGATGACCGCGACAACGATGAACCCAACTCCCAGCCCGAGGAGGGTGTCGCGCGCCAGTCGCCGCGGACCGAACTCACCGGCCCAGAGCACCGCGAACCCAACGAACGCCAACACATAGGCGATGCTGAACTCGTTGACGCGGTAGAGCACCCGCACGACGCTCTTGACGTCCTCCATGTGCTCGGTCTCGCGCTCGTTGAACAGCGAGACTTCCCTCCCATCCACTTCCACGATGATCGCCAGCCGCGGCGCGTCATTCTCGAAGTACCTCACGATGGCCGCCGAAGCGCGGTCGAGCTCTTCCAGACTTATGCCCGTCCGCTCGGCCGCCCCGTGTTCCCTCAGGCCGCGCTCGTAGAACCGAACCTCACTCGTCAGGACCCGGACGTTCGAGGTGATGAGCAGCAAAGGCACGGCGATGACGAAAAGCGTAGTGGCCAGCTGGCGCGCGATGCCCATCGCTGAGCCAGCATACGCCGCCGCCCTCCAGCATTGCGTGAAGGAGCGCGGGCCGGGCCGGTCCGCGCTCCTCCCTTGTCTCCATGGCTCCTGGAAGGGCAGACCGTCTAAAGCCAGATGAACGCCCAGTCCGTCTCGAGCCCCAGCATAACCTGGCCCATGGATTCAAAGCGCGCCGCTGAGGCCAGCGCGTGATGGTTGATGGTGTGCACGTCCCGGAAGTGGCGGGCGAACTGGTGCTGCTCCTCGCGGACGCCCGCGCTTCCGACCACCTGGTGGATCAAATCCACTGCGGTCGCCGCTCCTTCGGCTGCCTGACATGCCGCAAGCTGGAGGTGGAGCCGCTGGTCCAGCGTGGGCCGTTCGCCCGCAACCGCCGACTGCCACGCGGACTCGAGAGTGCCGTAGAAGTAGGCACGGGCCGAACTTAGTGCCGCCTCTGCCCGTGCGAGCTGCATATGCGCCACGCCCCGGTCCACCGGCCTGGGCTGCATGAACGCCGGGATGCGCGACTTCGTGTTCTCCACCGCCTGGTCGATGGCCGCCCTGGCGACACCCAGCGCCACTACCGCGGTCCCCAGCACCACAGGGAACACGCCCAGCTTGTACAGCGGTCCCTGGAACGCCGGTGGGAGGTCGTCGAACGGCCGCATTGCGCCAGCGTGGTGCTCGGGAACGAAGAGGTTCTCGACCGCGATGTCGTGGCTCCCGCTGCCTTTCATGCCGAGCGGGTTCCATGTATCGATAATCTGGGCGTCGTTCGGCCGGAACGCCACCTGCATCAAGATAGGCTGGCCCTCGGGGGTCGTCTGTGGCAGCCCATCTTTCATGACGATAGCAACGCCACTGAGCCACGTCGCGTGCTGGCAGATTGAGACGAATGGCCACCTGCCACTCACCTGGTAGCCGCCGTCGACCACCGTCGCCGTGCCCGGCGGGTTAAAGCCTCCCGCCATGACCGCCCGCGGGTCAGAAAACACCTCGGCGGCCCCTTCCTCCGGGAACGTCGCAACCGTGAAAGGGCCCCCGATGGCGGAGATCTGGAGGTTCCACCCGGCGGCGCTGTCGAATTCCGAGATCCGTTCCAGAGCCTTGAAGCCCTCCACCACGTCGACCTCCTGGCCGCCGTACGCCCGTGGCACGAAGATCCGGAACAGGTCGGCGCCGACGAGTGCGTCGAAGACTGGCCGGGCGAGAGAACGTTCTCGCTCTGCCTCCGCCGCATGTGTCTTGATGATTGGCGCGAGGGCTTCGACGCGCTCGCGCAACGGGGTGAGTACGGGTGCAGTCATGGGGACCTCCGGCTGTTGTCGTTCCCGGCGGAAGCTTCTGTGAGACGCTCCCGGCGGGTGCTTGGCAGAGACTAGACCTCGCGCCGCGGGGCGCCATCGCTCGGATTAACCAAAAGCGAGGACTGCCCCTGTGGTGCGAATGCACCACACATGGCTCAGACGAGCTCGTGCTCAAAGGCATAGGCGCTCAGGGCTGTCCGGCTCGAAACCCTGAGCTTGGCGAAGATGTTCTGTAGATGGCGGGCGACGGTGTGCTCGCTGATCACCAGCGTGCGTGCGATCTCACGGTTCGAACTCCCGGAGGCTACGAGACGGACAACCTCAAGCTCCCGGCGGGTTAGCCCACCGGGGACCTGGGGCACAGCCGCGGCGGTGCGAGCCTCCAGCCTTTCCAGGTCCGCTGCGGCGCCCAGTTGCTCGAAGGCCCACCTGGCAGCGTCCAGTTCGACTGCTGCGGAGTCGCCGTCCCCGAGCTCCTCGCACGCTCGCGCGAGTAAGACACGCGTTCGTGCCGCTTCGTAGGGTGCTTCGAGCTGCTGCCAGTCGAAGAATGCCTCCCTGAGCGGATGAAGTGCTTCCGCCGCTCTGCCCCGCGCGAGGAGCACAGCCCCGCTTGCGCGCTTCGCCGCGGCGTAGAGGACCGAGGATTGGAACTCCTGAGCTGCCGCGGCAAGCTCCTCACTCGCCGCGATCGCCGCGGGCACGTCGTCCGCCGCGAGCATGACTTCCACGTATGCATCCAGCATCCTCGCGCGGCTGAAGCTCTCCTGGCGCTCCGAAAGCGCTCGGCGCATTGCGTTCGCCGCCACCTTCACCTGGCCCTTCGCCAGCCAGAGCAGGGCCAGACCCGGCTCCGGGGTTGCCCCGAGCCGGCTCGCCGTACGGTAGGCCTGCTCTGCCTTGTCGAATTCGCCCCGGAGCCGGTGGAGTTCTGCCAGGCGGTAGAACGCGCTGCCCGCCACCTCGGCGATAACCGCGGGCGCCGTCTGCTCGCAGGCGGGCGTCACCTCGATGATCGCCGCCTCCCACGCCCCCTGCAGCTGTAAAACCTCCGCGCGGAACACCAGACACTGGCTTCGGTACGGGAACTGCTCGGACTGGCTCTCGCACCAGCGAGTCAGGGCCGCGGTCCACTCCCGCGCCCGGGCAACGTCCGATGTCTCGTGGCAGGCCTCCATGACTCCGCAGTACACATCGCCTGCGGCCATGGGCGAGACCTCGCCGCCGGCGACCGCCACCATCACCTCATCGAGCGTCGCCATCGCCTCCTCGTACCGGCCGCAACGGATCAAGGCCCTGCCAAGCCCGTGGCCAGCTATCGCCTCCAGGTCCGCGTCCGCGAACTTGATTCCAAGGGCACGACTCTCCCGGAACATCGCGCACGCGCCCTCGAAGTCACCCTGTTCCAGCCGGTCCATTGCTGCGTGGACAAGCGTGTACCCCCGCTCCGCGCAGTCATCGCCGAGTGATTCCAGCAGCCGGCGGCAGCGCGCATACCATCCGTTCGATTGGCTGACATCCCCCGCGAAACTCAGGCGAGTGGCGAGCCAGAACGCCATCCTCACCGCGAGTCCCCGGTCCCCGTCGCGCAGGGCCTCGCGGTGACCACGTGCGAGTGCTTCTCGACTCTCCGGCTCGTTTCCCGCGACATGAGCGGCAACCGCCAGGCGGAACACGTCCTCGGGCCGAAGAGGCTCCTCCTGGGCGGCCGCAGTCAGCAGCTCGTAGGCGGCTGCCCAGTCTCGTCGCGCGTAGGCTTCTCGAGCTTGCTCCAGGGCCCCGGTGGCGCCATACAAGTCTCTCACGCCCGACCCTCCGGGAGAGCCGGTCCGTCGGTGCACCGACCCCGGCTACTCGCCCGATACTCTACTGCATTCGAGGCCCCCGCCGGCCTGCGGGTAACCCGCGGCTCTGGTAGGCTCGAAGCTGCTGCGACACCCCGGCCATCGCCTCGGCCCGGGGGCTCCCGCGACGCATCCTGGAGAACTTCATTGACCACCACCGGGGCCGTGCCTGCGCTCGATTTCATCTTCCACCCCAACTCCATCGCCATCGCCGGTGTCTCATCGCGGGAAGGGCCGGGATTCGGAGGGGCCGGGTTCGTCGCTTCCCTCCAGGAAATCGGGTTCCGCGGGCCAATCTACCTGATCCACCCGACCGCCCCCGCCATCCGTGGACTCAAATGCTACCCCTCCCTCCTCGACGTCCCTGATCACGTGGATTATGTAATCTCGTCCGTTCCCGCCCGCCTGGTCCCACAGCTCCTGGAAGAATGCATCGCCAGGGGCGTCCGGGTGCTCCACCTGTTCACGGCCGGCTTCACCGAAACCGGCGACGCGGAACGGGCGAAGATGGAGCAAGCTGTCGTCGCGCGGGCACGCGAGGCTGGCGTCCGGCTCATCGGCCCAAACTGCATGGGCCTCTACGTCCCGTCTGCCCGGCTTGCGATGATGGGTGGCCAGCCGCCGGAGCCCGGCCCGGTGGGCATGGTCTCCCAGAGCGGCATGAACGCGGGCGAATTCATCCGCTACGGCCTGCCCCGCGGCGTGCGTTGCTCCAAAGTCATCAGCTTCGGCAACGGCGCGGACCTCAAGGCAGCGGATTTCTTCGAGTACCTTGCCGACGACGCGGAGACCTCCGTCATCTGCGCCTACCTCGAAGGCATCCAGGATGGTCGTCGCCTTGCTCAGGCCATCCGGCGCGCGGGCGCCATGAAGCCGCTGGTCATCCTCAAGAGCGGCCGAACGGAAGCGGGCTCCCGAGCCGCGAACTCGCATACCGCATCCCTTGCAGGCTCCCTCGAGGTGTTCGATGGGCTCTGCCGGCAGGCTGGCGCGCTACGGGTCGAAAGCCTCGAGTCACTGGTGGATATGGCGGTGACGTTCCAGTACCTGAAGCGGCTCTCGGGCCCCAATCTTGTCGTTGTGGGAGGCGGCGGCGGAGCGAGCGTCCTCGCCGCCGATGACCTCGATGCTGCCGGCCTCAAGCTCCCGGCACTCCTTCCCGAGACGGCCGCAGAACTCGCCGGCGTCACCGACGAGGCCGGCACCAGCATCCGCAACCCCATCGACACCATGTCCATGTGGGACGACAACCGCTTCGACGCCACCCTCCGGGCCTGCGCCATGGCCCCCAACGCCGATGCCGTCCTTTACCACACAAGCTTCGGGCCCGGGCCATCCAACCGCGGCGGCGACATCCGCTCCCGCCTTGGGCGCCAGGCCGAGTCCATCGCGCGCATCCAGGAAGAGTCCGGCCGCCCGATAGCAGTGGCGATCCGCCCGGCCACCACCGTCGACGCGTTCGACTTCTCCAACCAGTTTCAGGAGATCTGCTGGCGTCACGGGGTCGCCACCTATCCGAGCGTGGCCCGCGCCGCGCAGGCCCTCTCGAACCTCTTGCGCTGGCAGGCCATGCACGAAGCCTGAGCCGGGCCGTTAACCTCCAGCCCACCCCACGCGTTCACGTCCGGATGCTGGTAGAACACCCGACCCGAGAGCACCACGAAATCTCACGAGCTGGCGGCGTCGTGCTCGTCCCGTACGACTCGGAATGGCCCCGCCGGTACGAGGACGCTGCCCGGGCCATCCTCGAAGCCTGCCCCGGCGTAGTCACCGAGATCCACCACATCGGAAGCACTTCGATCCCGGGGCTCGCCGCGAAGCCCTACATCGACATCATGCCAGGCCTCGCCCGGTTCGAAGATGGAGAGCGGATGGTCGAGCCCATGGCGCGCCTGGGATACGCCTACAAGGGCGAGGGCGGCATCCCCGGGCGCCACTACTTCAGCCGCCGCTTCGATGACGACCCTCACGCCTGGAAGCACAACGTCCACGCCTATGCCGTGGGATATGCCGAGTGGGACCGCCACCTCGTCTTCCGCGATGCGCTCCGCGCCGACTCGGAGCTCGCCCGCCAGTACCTGGAACTCAAGCTGCAGCTGGCTGCTCGCTTCCCGAACGATGTCGAAGCGTATGCCAACGCAAAGTCTGACTTCGTCGAAGCAGTCATCGCCGACTACGGCGGTCCACCCCGGCCCCGCGGGTACTCCCTGGCTATCGACGCCCGAACTGACGTTCCAGGGCAACCCGGCTGACGTGAATCACCGTCGGCCGCCCATGCGGGCAGGTACGCGGCGCCTCCGTGCGTTCGAGATCCTCGAGCAGCCGGCGCATCTCCTCCATCGAGAGGGCCGTCCCCGCGCGGACGCTTGCGTGGCAGGCGATGGTCGCTGCAGCGCGGCCGAACGGGTCGGTCACCCGCCGCTCGCCGGCGAGTTGGTCGAGGAGGCTGCGGATGGCAGTTGCGAGGTCGTGGTCGCCGATTCCCACGGGTACGGAACGGACCAGGTAGGACGTCTCCCCGAACGGTTCGGGCTCTAGCCCGAGACCCGTCAGGTGAGCCCGGAACTCCTCCAGCGTCGCCGCCTGGCGGACATCAAGCTCCAGCAGCGCCGGCTCAAGCAGCGGCTGAGTTACCGCCTCCCCCGCCCCGGCTCGAGCCGCGATGATGCGGTCGAAAACGACCCTCTCGTGGGCGGCGTGCTGGTCGACCAGGTACATCCCGTCCGGTCCCTCGCCCACCACGTAGGTGTTCGCCATCTGCCCGACCACCCGGAGGAGCGGCAGGACGTCGCGGTGGGTCGTCCCCGGAGCCGACGCTGGCCCGGCGTTCGCGGGGGCAGCGGGCTGCGGCCAGGTGAACGGCGCCTGGAC
>CAYPAZ010000102.1:1815-7755 GCA_964408835.1 uncultured Anaerolineaceae bacterium | reverse complement strand
CATGTCCGACCCAACCGCCGAATCCCTCGCCTTCTTCAACGGCCGCTACAGCATCGATTCCCCGACGATCTCCTCCCTCCTCTCCGTCGCCATGGCTCGCGGGGGCGATTTCGCGGAACTCTACTTCGAACACCGCACCACGAGCGCCATCACCTGGGAAGACCAGCACGTCAAGGCCGCCTCCCGGAATGTCGCCCAGGGCCTCGGTATCCGTGTCGTCAGAGGCGATGCCATCGGCTACGCCTACACCGAATCCCTTGACGTCGAGTCCATGCGCAAAGCCGCTGAGACCGCCGCCCGCATCGGCACCGACTCCGATCGCCGCCCCGAGCCCGTCGATGCCACCCCCGAATTCGCCGGGATTACCTACTACGACACCGACTCCCCCCTCACCAATGTCCCCGCCGCCCAGAAGGTCGCCCTCCTCGAGCGCGCAGACCGGGCCGCTCGCTCCCACGACACCTCCATCGCCCGTGTCGACGCCTCCATCAACGACGAGCTGAAGTTCGTTCTCGTCGCCCGCAGCGATGGCAAAGTCGTCGGCGATGTCCAGCCGCTCATCCGCTTCAACGTCTCCGCCCTCTCCGATAAGGACGGGAGCCGCCAGACTGCCCGCACCGGCGGCGGCGGCCGCCTCGGCATCGAGTACTTTGACGACCACCCTCCCGAGGAGCACGCGACAGAGGCCGCCCGCCAGGCAGTTCTCCAGCAGGACGCCATCGAAGCTCCCGCCGGCACCCTCCCCGTCGTCCTCGCCGCCGGAGATAGCGGCATCCTCCTCCACGAAGCCATCGGCCACGGTCTCGAAGCCGACTTCAACCGCAAGGGCACCAGCAACTACACCGGGCGCGTTGGCCAACCCGTCGCCAGCCCCCTCGTCACTGTCGTCGATGACGGCACCATCGCCGGCTCCCGCGGCTCCATCAACGTCGACGACGAGGGCAACCTCCCCCAGCGCAACGTCCTCATCGAAGGCGGCATCCTCAAGGGCTATCTCCAGGACGAGATCAGCCGCCGCCACTTCGCTACCGCCCCCACCGGCTCCGGTCGCCGCGAGTCATTCAAGGACTACATCATGCCCCGCATGACCAACACCTTCATGCTCCCCGGCGAAGACACACCTGAGGACATCATCCGCGGCGTTGACCGCGGCATCTATTGCCTCTCGTTCTCCGGCGGCCAGGTCAACATCTCCAACGGCGACTTCGTCTTCTCCGTTACCGAGGCCTACATGATCGAAGGCGGCAAGCTCACAACGCCCATCCGTAACGTCAACCTCATCGGCAACGGCCCCGATGTCCTCTCGAAGGTCACCCGTGTCGCCAACGACTACCAGCTATCTGATGGCCGCTGGACCTGCGGCAAGGATGGCCAGTCCGTCCCCGTCGGCGTCGGCATCCCTACCGTCCTCGTCTCAGGCATCACCGTCGGCGGCACGAAAATGTAGGGGTCAGGACTCAACTGTCGGGCCAGGGGACCTCGTCTGACCTCTGACTTCTGACGACTGGCTTCTCCCCTACAACTTCAACCCCAGCAACTCCCGCTCCGCGCTCCCATCCTCCTTCAACGTCACATTCACCCACGTCACCCGCACCTTCACCCGCTTCCCGTCCTTTAGCTCGATCCAGATCTCATCCCCCTTCTCGAACCGGTAGTCCGAATCGAGCGTGACATAGTGCTGCCCTTTGCTCCCGCCGAAGGGGTCTGCCTCGAAGATGTGCGTCTTCACTCGTCGTCCTCCTCCTCGGAGCCTGCCGCTGTCCCACCCCGTCGCGCCGGGATCTCCTTCGCCACCTCGTGCATCACCTCCACCATCCGGTTCTGGACCGCGTCCCGGGCCGCCCGGATGGCGCTGAACACGGCCCGTGCGTTCGACCGCCCATGCCCGATGACCGTCACCCCGTTCACCCCCAGCAGCTGTGCCCCTCCGTACTCTGTGTAGTCCAGCCGCCTCCGCACTTTCCGCAACTCCGACATCAGAACCAGCCCCGCCGCCCGGTTCCAGGGCGTCAACTCCACCGCCTTCCGGAGCTCCCCGAACATCAGCTCCGCCATCCCCTCCGCCGTCTTCAGCACCACGTTCCCCGTAAACCCGTCCATAACCGAGACGTCCGCCACGCCCTTTGTCAGGTCCCGCCCTTCGATGTTCCCGATGAAGTTCAGCCGGCTCCTGCGAAGCTCCTCGTTCACCTCCACCACCAGCGCGCTTCCTTTCGAGTCCTCCTCACCGATGGAGAGCAGCCCCACCTTCGGGCTCTCGATCCCGAACATCCGGCTCATGTACTCGGAACCCATGTGCGCGAACTGCACCAGGTGGATCGGACGGCAGTCCGCGTTCGCTCCAACATCCAGCAACATCGAGACCCCATGGTCACCCGCCGGGAAAATCGTGGCGAGCGCCGGCCGCGAGATCCCGCGCACCCGCCCCAGCGTCAGCAACGCCCCCGCCATCGCCGCCCCCGTGTTCCCTGCGGTCACGAATGCGTCCGCCTTCCCCTCCTTCACCAGCCGCAGCCCCACATTGATCGAAGCGTCCGGTTTCGCCTTGATCGCGTCCGTCGGATGCTCATCCATGTCGATGACATCCTGCGCCGGCACAATGCGCATCCCGTCCACCTCCGACATACCCTCCATCTCGTCCAGGATCGCCTCCGGCCGGCCCACCAGCGTCAGGTCCACTCCCAGGGTCCCCACTGCCATCAGCGCCCCTGCCACAATCTCGTGTGGCGCGTTGTCACCACCCATCGCATCGACCACGACCCGGACCGTCATCCCGCTACCCTCCTTGCGATCACCACCATGCGCTCGCTCTCGTTCGTCAGTGGCCCCAGATCATAGTCTCCATACACGTCCGCGACCACGAGCCCGGCCATCCTCAGAAGGTACTCCAACTCAAACCTTCCCACGTATCGCAGAGCGTGTTCGCTCACGGACCTGCGTACGGTTCCGTCCCCCGCGGTGATGTCGTAGGTCACCCTCATCACACGCCGCTGCAGGGCCAGGTCATCCTCGTGCACCTGCCAGACGTCCAGCACCGCCCCATCCTCGAGTGGCCCGCTCCAGGCGAGTCTCGGCTCTCCGTTCGTAGCCGCGTCCAACCATTCCGCGGGCCCCGGCACATCGATCGCCACAACCCCATCGAACGTCAGGCACCCGGCCAGCGCCCGCAACGTTGCCAGCTGCTCCTCCCCCTCCTCGCAGTACAGGAACACGTCCGCCCCCACCACGACGAACCCATACATCTCCGCCTCAAGCGAGAGATCCGTCACCCGCCCCTCGATGAACCGAACGTCCAGTCCCTCGTCCTCCGCCTTCGCTCGCGCCCGCCGCAGCATCGCTGCAGACGGGTCTACCGCCACGACATCGTGCCCATGCCTCGCCAACTCCAGCGCAACTCGCCCGGTCCCCGTCCCCACCTCCAGCACGGGCCGGTCCGTCCGTCCCGCGAACGAAAGCCATAGTCCTGCATCCTCCTCCACGAACCGGTTCCAGAGGTCGTAGTACTGCGCGTCCACCCCGTACGGGTCATCCATGTCCGGAAGCCTACCGGAGCCGACCTGTCTTCGCCTTGCTGTCCTTCGTGCCTTCGAGGTTAGTCAGTTCCGGCGAAGAACTCCCATATGAGCTCGGTCGCCGAGATCTCCTGTGTCGTTGCGCCCAAGCCCGGCACGTTGAGCCCGGCCCCCGGCCACGTATGGCCCCCTCCCTCAACTGCGTAGTACGCCGTGTAGGCGCGGCAACCCTCCCACTCCCGAAGCACGACGTGCTCGCTCACCTGCATCTCGACATACTCCCCCGCGCAGCCGTTCTGCACCGCCCAGTCCGCCATCGCCGCCTCGGTCCCCTGGTATGGCACGGCCCCCAGGATCAACCCCGGCCCGAACGGCACCACCTGGTCGTCCATCCCGAAGAACCCCAGCGTCGGGACGCCGCCCCCCACGCAGTTCGATGCCGGCGTCTGGCCCGTCACTGGCGCCACCGCAGCCACCAGGTCCGGCGCGCGGCAAGCCAGCTGAGTCGACATAAACCCGCCGTTCGACATCCCCGTCGAAAACACCTTCCCGAGGTCGAGGCAGAACTCCCCGGCAAGCCGCTCCACCAGGTCGCGCGCGAACTGCACGTCGTCCACACCCGCCACCGTCAGAAACTGCCTTCCCACTCCCTCCGGGCTCACGAGGATGAAGCCCTCCCTGTCCGCGAGGGGTGTCATCCCGGAGTAGATCTCCTGCGCAATCGCTGAACTCCCTCGCCCGTGCCAGTTCAGCACAAGCGGCACGGCGCTTTCACTCCCGGCCCCCACCGGCACGTACAGCCGGTACGACCGCGTCCTGCCGCCCGACTCCAGCGACCTCACCTCGGCCTCGCCTGGAACGAGGCCTGCCGGTAAGTCCCTCCCGCAGCCCTCGGAGGCGGTCGGCGCTCGCTCGGGTGTCGCCGTCGGCAGGGGCTCCGGCTGCCCGGCCACCGTCGGAGTCCCGGGAAGACTCGTGCCCACAGTCGCCGTCGGGACGTTCGGACCAGGGGTCCCAGGCGTCGACCCGTCATCCCCGTCGCGGCACGCAGCGCCCGCGAGTAAGACCAACGCAACGAACAGCCCCAGGATTCTCATGCCTCGAGTGTACCCCCACCCCTTACGTCGCGGCCCCGCCCCGATCCCGGTACACTTGCGCCCGTCATCCCGAACAACACGCAGGAGGGACCTTATGCAGGTCGCACCCATCCCTGACCTCGATCCGGAGATCAACGACGTCCGCCTCGCCACCGCCAACATCGTCTCGCAGTACATCATCCCCAAAGAAGACGTCCTCGGCGATTGGAACAACCCCGAGCGTGGCCAGGTCTTCCGCTCCATCCAGGAGCACGTCAAGAGCGCTGGCCTCTGGGCCCCCCACCTTCCCCAGGAATACGGCGGCATGGGCATAGGCTTCATGAAGCACGCCTACATGAACGAGATCCTCGCCTGGAGCCCGTTCTCCAACCCCCTCTTCGGCGTCGTCGCCCCCGATTCCGGCAACCAGACCATCCTCATCAAGTACGGCACCGAAGAACAAAAGAAGAAGTGGCTCGAACCGCTCATCGCCGGCGAAATCCGCTCCTGCTTCTCTATGACCGAACCCGACGCCCCCGGCTCCAACCCCTACGCCATTCAGACCCGCGCCGTGCGCGATGGCGATGAATGGGTCATCAACGGCCGCAAGTGGTTCACTTCCGGCGCCAAAGGCGCCACGTTTGCCATCGTCATGTGCCGCACCGAAGAGGTCGATGGCGAAGGCGGTGTCCGCGAAAAGATGACCCAGATCATCGTCCCCACTGATACCCCGGGCTTCAAAATCGTCCGCTCGGTCCCCGTCTGGGGCCGCGACTCCAACCACTGCGAAATCACCTACGACAACGTCCGCGTACCGGTCACCAACCAGCTCGGCCGCACCGGCACCGGACACCAGGCCGCCCAGGACCGCCTCGGCGCTGGCCGCGTGTTCCACTGCATGAACTCCGTCGGCCAGATGTGGCGCGCGTTCGACCTTATGGTGAAGCGTGCTATGGACCGCGAAGTCCACGGCGGCAAGCTCGAAACCAAGCAGTTCATCCAGGGGTTCATCGCCGATAGCTACATCGATATCCAGGCTGCCCGCCTCATGACCATCGAGACCGCCCGGAAGATCGACCAGTTCATGGACGCCCGCACCGACATCTCCGCCATCAAGATCTTCGTCCCCGCCGCCTTCGAACGCGTGGTCGACCGCGCGATCCAGGTCCATGGAGCTATGGGCGTCTCGGGCGATACACCCCTCGCCGGCATGTACCAGGGCGCACGCACCCTCCGCATCGCCGATGGCCCCGATGAGGTCCACCGCATCCTCATCGCCAAGAACGTCCTCAAGCAGTACCACGACGGCGCGTCCTGGGACTTCGGCACCATGTAGCGGCCTCGCCGCTCGC
>CAYPAZ010000102.1:0-1715 GCA_964408835.1 uncultured Anaerolineaceae bacterium | reverse complement strand
TTCAGCGCGTACACGTCGTACACGACTCCCCCGTCTTCCGGCGCGCCAACCGCCACAGCCTGCACCTGGTTCAGCCATCCATACCGCTCGTCCCCGGTCTCGAACTGCGGCGCTGTCCGGATGTCCAGCCTCTTCTCCGGATGCCTTACCCCGATGCCCGTGTACGTCATCAGGATGTGCGCCCCGTCGTCTGTCTCCAGCAACACCCTCACGTCCAACTTCACCGATCCGTCCGCCCGCACCGTCAACCAGTCCCCGCCCGGCGCTTCCGCGACCTTCCCCTTCAGCTTCGGACCCTCGAACGTGCCCCCAGAGACCGCGACGATTGCCCGCGTGCCCTGTGGTGCTCCCGCCAGCGTCACCCCCGGCTTCGTCGTCGCCCGGATCGTAAACAGATGCTCCACGGGGAGTGTGTCGGTCGCCATGTGTTCCTCCAACGGATTCTCGCGCCGACTCTACAGGCACCCCCGCCCGTCCGGCGAACCCCAAAGCGAACTGGACAATCCCATCGTCCCCTGCCTACGATGCCGCCCCACCCACGACATCGCGGATTCGCCGCATTGGAGGGACCCATGCCGCCCGGAATGTTCTCGCTCGAAGGAAAAGTGGCGCTCGTCACCGGCGCCAGCTATGGCCTCGGCGTCACCTTCGCCAAAGCCCTCGCCGATGCCGGCGCCGACCTCGTGATCACCGCCCGCAGCGCCGACCGTCTCGAAAACACCCGGGGCATCATCGAAGGCACTGGCCGCAAGTGCCTCGTCGTGCCCGCCGATGTCACCGACTACGCCCAGGTCGCCAATCTCATGAAGCAGGCATTCGACCACTACGGCCACCTCGATGTCCTCGTGAACAACGCCGGCGTGTCCGATCCCCGCGGCCTCCGCTCTGAGCACTCCGAACCCGAAACGTTCGCCCAGATCGTCCAGACAGACCTCATCGGCCTCTGGTACTGCTGCCATGCCGCCGCCCAGTACATGCTCCGCCAGGGCCACGGCAACATCATCAACATCTCCTCCATCTTCGGCGCGTCCGGAGCGGAGGGCCGGACCCCCGGCTACTTCGCCTCCAAAGGTGGCGTCAACAACCTCACCCGGCTCCTCGCCACCGAGTGGGGTGACCGCGGCATCCGCGTCAATGCCCTCTCCCCGCACTTCTTCGATAGCGAAATGACCCACGAAGTCCTCTCCGCCAGCGGCATCCTCGAACACCTCGAAGGCCGCACGCCCATGCGCCGCATCGGCCAGCCCGATGACCTCGAGGGCCCAATCGTCTTCCTGGCCTCCGAAGCCTCGAAGTTCATCACCGGCATGGTCATGCCCCTTGATGGCGGCTTCACTGCCTGCCACGGTTACAGCCCCGGCCCATTCCCCCACGACGCCTGGGATCCCGATGGCCGCGGCCAGCCCATCACCCCCCAGACCCCCTGGTAGCCTCGCGCTTCCACACGAACTTCGCCATCTCGTAGTACCGCCCCGCGAACACCCCGTCCCGCTCGAACCCCAGCTTCGCCAGCACCCGTTGCGAAGCGGCGTTCTCCGGGTGCGTCACCGCCACCACCCGCCTCGCCCCCAGCCGTCCTGCCGCCCACTGCAGCGCCGCTGCCCCTGCCTCCGTCGCCAGCCCTCGGCCCCAGTGGCTCCGCGCAATCGTGTACGCCAGCTCCGCCGCCTCCTCCTCCGTCCCCTCCCCGAACCGCACGAAGCCCATCGCCCCCA
>CAYPAZ010000101.1:0-7793 GCA_964408835.1 uncultured Anaerolineaceae bacterium | reverse complement strand
CGCTGGAGTAGGTCTCCCGGCGCGATCAGGACGCAGGAATGCTCGTGCTCTGGGTGGAGGTTCGAATCCTCCTGGGCGTACCACCCATGTCTTTCAACCGGTCACCGGCCAGGCTTCGTCCGTGCGAAGGCGTCGACCGTCGGCGCAACCATCATCGTGAATGTGTCAGCGAGGGCGCCGGCCCGGCCCGGTTGGGCCGCCTGGTGCACCGGGTCGGTCACGAGGGATTGGAACGCGGCCAGACCGGGGAAGCGGTTGAACCGGGGAGGGCGCGGCACCTGATCGCGACAAATGTTGTCGCATTCCCCACAACCGCTGACGGCTCGGTTAGAATCCCAGGGTTCAGTGAGGAGGGACGAAACATGAGATACCTGCTACTGGTGGGCCTTAGCCTCGCGGCGCTGGCCGTTGCCTGTGGAGGAGACGACGACGGCGACACCGGGGGAGACCCCGCAGCCACAGCGACCGAATTGACCGCGCCGGGCGAGCCGACGAGCGCCCCGCCCTCGGACGAGAGGGCTGAGATCGAGGCTGCTTGCCCCGCAGACTGGCGCGAGATCTGCGCGGACGTCTGGGAGTCGAATCTTCGAACCGCAATAGATGGGACCGTGCTCTGTGTGGATGACGCCGCCGGGACTTGGGTCATAGAGCTCGCCGACGGCGACGGGGCTATGGTCGGGGATGAGTGCGCGGCCGAGTCGCACACGGTGGTCGCGGTCCATTATCCGTGAGGGGGCCGGGGCTTTTCGCTGCCAGCGGGATACACCGCGAGTTAGAGGTCCTATAGTGAGTCAATCCCCTCGCCGCCGGCAAATCGAAGCCAGCCAAAGGAGCCCCGACATGTCTGTACGTTTGCTGGCTGTCCTGTTCCTGCTGCCCGCACTTCTCCTCGTTGTCGCTTGTGGCGGTGATGATGATTCCGGCCCAGTGGACAGGCCCGGAGCGACCGAGAGCGCGGACGACGACGACGGCGACAACGGTTCGGCTTTCGACTCCCGTGGCTCCGGAACGGTCGTGGTTGGGGACGAGACCTTCGACTTTCAAGTGGACCGCTGCATTCAGGACGTCGACGGTGCGATCATCATTGGTGGCCCGTCGATCACGGCGGACGGGCAGGAGGTCTACATACGCGTAGACAGCCTGAGCGCGCCGCACAACAACGCCGGCGTGGAAGTTGGCATCGGGTCGACCAGCGTGTTCGATGTCTCACGCGGAACCCCAACCTATAGAGCCCAGGGCTACACGGCCGACTATGAGTTCATACCGGATCATGTGACTAACCCGGATCTTGTGGTCGAGGTGAACGGGGAAAAGCACATCAGCTTCACGGCAACCTTCTTCGATAGGGATGCCGCTGGCTTCAGCGCGCCTGGCTCGGTCGAGGCGAGCTGCCGGTAGTCGGACTCGGGGCGGAACAGACGGTTCGAGTTTCCACCGGTGAGCTCAGAGTTCGGCCGCCTAGGGTGATCCGGCCCCCGTCGTCTTGTCCGGTCAGCCTGCCCGAGTCTACGCCCGCACCGGCGGCGCCATGCTGAACCCAGCGCCGGGTTTCGGCGATTCTTCGCGGCGATGCACCACCCAGATCCTCCAACTGGTCACCGGCCAGGCGTCGTCCGTGCGAAGGCGTCGAGCGTCGGCGTGACCATCATGGTGAATGTGTCGGTGAGGGCGCCTGCCCGGCCCGGTTGGGCCGCCTGGTGCACGGGGTCGGTCACGAGCGACTGAAACGCCGCCAGACCGGGGAAGCGGTTGAACCGCACCTCATCCCACTGGCGGCCGTCCCCCACCACTGTGGCTTCGGCCTCGAACCGCGCCTCGGGCCTGATTCCCCGGCTGAACGCGGCCTCACCGATGGCGCCCCCGTAATCGTCCATGGCTGCCCTTCCGCCCTCGGCAAACCGGAGGACGTGGATCATGACGAAAGGAGCATCTCCGGCCGTGGGCGGCGGGACCTCGACAGGGGGCAGTTCGGGGATGGCCAACGGGACGCCAGCGACGACGATGCTCTGCGCCATGGCGGCCTGCTTGTGGATGTGCCGCTCCTGGAAGTCCGGGCGCCGCTGCATCGCGAGGAACGCGGCCCGCGTGGGATAGCGCACCACGCCGACACGGTCCCACGTTGGCACGCCTATGAGTTGGCGGGTCACGTCCGCGGCGAAGACAACCTCAGCGCCGACCTCGGCGAGGATGTCGAGCGGCGCGTACCGGGCGTCGGCGTCTCTACCCGAGATCGTTTCGGAGGGGCCATCCCCGTAGTCCGCGAACTGGCGGTACTTCATCAGGTTGACCATGAACACAGGCCCGTCTTCCTCGGGGGTCAGCGAGGAGGCGCGAGCGAGGTACTCCAGGTTCGGAGAGCCGTAGCGGGGAATGACCGGGTAGGAGGTTGCCATTTGCGTTCCCTCGGCGGCAGCTTAAAGCAGACGCGCCGGGAAGGTTGCGGCGGTGCACCGCGCCCCGGACGCGGAAAGGGCCGGCTACGCGCTGCGCCGGCCCTTCCGCACTGGAGAGGAAGAGGACTCCCTGAGTCGGCTCAAACCGCCGCCCCGGCGGGCTCGCGAGTGGCGGCGGTGCGTGCTCTCGTGGGCACGAACCGGTCGAAGACACTCGGCTTCGACTTCGACTGGACGGTGGCTCCGGTGATCTGGCCTGCCATCTGGAGAAAGCTCTGGGCCGCGCGTGACTTTGGCCGCGCAACGACTACCGGCGTGCCTGCCTGGCTGCACTCGGTGACTGCCGGGTCATAGGGCAGCTCCCAGAACACGCTCTTGCCGAGCACGCGTTCGACATCGGCGACTGGCACGCGGTGGGTGGGGTTCGATCGGTTGGCCGTGACCAGCACACGTTCCAGCGGGAAGTTCTCGTGAGCGAACATATCCAGCACGAAGCAGGTGTCCTTGATGCTGGCCATGTCCATGCTTGTCACTGCCATCACCTGCGTGGCGGATTCGATGGCCGTTGCGACGATCTCGTTGAACGTCCCGGGCGTATCGAGGATGACGTAGTCATAGAATCGGCTGGCGAACTTGATGAGCGCGGCGATCTCCTCGGGCGAGACTGCACGCCAGTCGTTCGGGTGCTTCGGCGAAGGGAGCACGCTGACCCCGGATGGGTGGTTCAGCAGGACCCGCTTGAACGAGTCCCGATCGAACGACGCGAGATTCCCAGCCACCTCAGCGGCCGTCGTCTCCGGCTCTACATCCATCATGATCGCGACATCGCCGAAGCGGATGTCGAGGTCGATCAGGAGCACTGAAGCGCCGGATCCCTGCGCGATGGCCGAGGAGAGGTTGGTGGAAATGGTCGTTTTCCCGATCCCTCCCTTTGGCCCGAACACGGTCAGGACCGTGCCGGCCGACTGAAGCGAGGGCTCTTCGTGGGCCTCGGCTTCCTCGCCCTTCATTGCTTCACGGATGGCGCTGAGAAGTTCCGCGGCAAGTAGCGGCCGGCTGAGGATATCGGAGACGCCGGCGTGCATCGCGCGCCGCGCGATCGCGATGTCGTTGAGGCTGGTGTACGCCACGACGGGGACGTCGGGCCGGGCGGCCCGGAGCGCCTCGATGGTCTGGATTGCGCGGGCCACCGGGTGTTCGATCGAAGCGAGGATGAGGCTGGGCTGGGACTCTTCGGCCATGGCGGTGGCTTCGATCCCATACCCACACTGAGCGACGACTGGCACGCGCCAGCCAATCAGGTTCGCTTGCAGTTCGTCGCGGTGTGCCTGGTCTTCGTCCACGAGCATGACGAGGGGGTGCGTGGTCATGAGTTGGCCGCCTCTCTCCGTGTTCGGACCGCCCCTGCGGTTCCGCGTCCCACTATCGAGCGACCGTCCCCCGTTTGTCACCGGGTCGTCTACCGTTTGGTCCGGGTTCTAACGAGCCTCCAACCCTGCTGCCACTGGATGGCAACCGCAGCCACCGTCTGGTCACCTGCCTGTTACCGGCGCGCCCGAACGGTCGAAGATCAGGGTGAGGGGGCGGAGCGCGGGCCGGGTCCATCATCCGGGCTCTCCGACTCGATCTCCCGACCCCGCATCAACCCCCAGGCGTCGCTGAAGGTCGGACGGATGTGGAGGCGGTTGACCACCAGCAGAGCTGCGCAGAGCACCATGTAGGCAAAGCCGTAGAACATCCGCACGGTCACGTCATCGATGAACAGCTGGGTCCCGAAGAGCACGAACAGCGCTGTAGCCTCGAACGCGTTCATCCTGAGGTTGATGAATACCGCAATGGCGAACGCAGATTGCGCGGCCGTGAGGAAGATCTCCTCTCGCTGGCGGTTATCCAGCGGGAGCCCCTGGGTCAGCCCCCAGTCCCCGGAGGAGAGCATGAAGGCGATAGGCAGGGTCCCGATGAGGAGGGTCCACTGGTTCACCTTCGACGATATGAGGGCTCCCATCCCCTTCGCCGCGCGGCCACGCCATGCCAGCAACCCCGCGACCAGCACCTCGGGCGATTCGCTGGCGAGGGGGGCGAGCCACTGGATGAGCAGGAACTCCGACACTCCAAGCTCCTGGCCCATCTCCACCAGTGCATCTGTGAACGGCTCCGCGGCCGCGATGATCGCCACGGCGCTGAATACGAACAGCGTGCCGACGGCCCAGCGCCGCCTGGTTGTCGGTAGCCCGCCCATCGCCCGGGCTGGCCCAACCAGTTCCACCTCGTCACCTTCCGCCTTGCTCGTGAAGTAGAGATAGAGCCCGAAGAGCGTGACGAGGACGATGGTGTCGATCAGCGTGATCGCATGGCGAAGCGGGATGAAGATCACGTACATCGTCGCGATCGTCAGGAACGCGAGCTCCAGCGAACGCTGACGGTCGACCAGGAGTTCCCGGCGGCGCAGCCGGTAGACGAACAGAGCGAAGACCAGGGGCCAGCCGATCCCGATGAGCAGCCGGTTGCCACCCGTCATGTTCGCGACGGCGAGGCCTTTCTCCGCCTCGGCTGGATCCGCGCCGGCCTTCCACGCCAGGACGAAGTCGACTGCGTACTCTGGCAGCACCGCGATGAACGCGATGACCGCGAGTGCCAACCCCTGGGAGATGTCCATCTCGGCGGTCTCCGCGCCCCAACTGAGAAGGAACGCCGCACCGAGGATGCCGACCCCGAAGATCAGGGAACCAAAGATCGGCGGGGGGTGGACATCCAGTACCCGGAGGATGATGGAGGGCAGGGCGATGGCCACCATCGCGGCGATCACGATCCAGGAGCGCCGGAACGATTCGGGCGGCGGGAGCGCTGTTTCGGCGTTGGTCATGGATGGGGCTGGCTACCTGCCTGTGGAGCCGCCATTATCATCCGGACGCCGGTAACGGTCAGCGTGTCCCCCTGCCGACTTTTTGCGTCTACCGAGGATGTCGATGCCGCGGATGAAGCCCGACGTACAGGAAGAGTTCCTGCGCCAACCGCACGTGGGAGTGCTCGCGACACTGCGCGCGGACGGGCGACCCTACACGGTGCCCGTGTGGTGGCTCTGGGACGGCGAGGTGTTCTGGCTCACGGGGACAAGCTCGAGGGTCTGGTGCCGCCAGATCAAGCGCGACCCGCGGGTCTCGCTGTGCATCGAGGCGACGGAGCCTGTGGCGGGCCACATCGGCGTCGATGGCGTGGCCGAGGCGCGAGAACTCCCGGAGTTCGACATCTGGCCAATCTCTCGGCAGCTGGCCGAGAAGTACGTCGGGAGAGGGGATCCCACCCGCGCGGAGGCAGTGGGAGCGTTCTTCGCCAACATGCGCACAGAGCCGCGACTGCTCTTCCGGCTCCAGCCCCAGGCCTGGCGGGCGATCGACATGCGCGTGTATCGCGGCAAGCGGGCCGACCGCGAGTTCCAGGAGACCCAGGGTACTCAGAGGGGCTGACGGCCGGCGAAGCCTTCGTCCTGTTCGTGCCAGTACCTGATGTCGTCCTCACCGAGGACGAAGCACAGGCAGATGACCCTCCCCTCCCGCTGGCTCATGAAGTCGATGAGCCCGCGGTCCGAATCCCGCAGTACAACTCCCAGGTCGTTCAGCGCAGCGATCTCTCCTTCGGCCTCGCGGTGGAGCCTGCTCACCCGATCCTCTGGCTGTTCGTTGGCAAGGCCGGCTTCGGGCACGTGGCCGTTCGTCACGGCTTTCTGCCGGGCGGGCCCCACCGACTCCGCGATCTCCCGGAGCTCGCGGGTCACGGCCTGGAGCCGCGTGAGTATCGCGATGACGCGCGGCAGCGCAACCCGGGCCTCCTCCAGCGTGTAGAGGCGCACCTAGACGAAGAGGTGCAGCGGCATCTGCGTCGGGTGCACTGAGGCGCCGCTTTCGAGGTGGTGGCGGTCTGCGAGCTCGTCTCGCACGCCCGGCCCGATGACCACGTTGCGGCCGACACGTAGCCCCGGCGGAACGGACACGCGCTTCCCGATGATGGTGATGCCCGTGTTCACGATGTCCGGGCGCTCCTGGTTCGGCGTCTGATCGTCGCCATCGCCGATGACGGCGTCGCGGCCCACGACCACTTCCTTGTCGAGGATAGAGCGGTCGACCACCGCGCCCGCCTTGACCACACAGCTGTGCATGATGATCGAGTCGCGCACCACGGCCCCTTCTTCGATCACCACGCGGGGCGAGATGACCGAGCTGTGGACCGTGCCGTTCACGCGCGCTGCCGAAGAGATCATCGAATTGGTGACCGCCGCCTGGGCTCCCGTCTGCGCCGGGGGAAGGATGGCGCCGGCGGTGCGCAGCCGCAGGTCCGGGTCGTTCAGGTTGAGGTCGGGGGTCGGCTGGAGTAGCTCCATGTGGCTGGACCAGTACGACTCCACGGTGCCGACATCCCGCCAGTACCCCTGGTACTGGTACCCGAACACCCGGTGGGTCCTGTACATCCGCGGGATGATGTCTCGGCCGAAGTCGTGGGCGCTACCGTCGCCGAGGTCGGCGTCTTCCTGGAGTTGCTCGACGAGCACATCCTTATTGAAGCAATAGACGCCCATCGAAACCCAGGGCGAGCGCGGGTCGGCGGGCTTCTCCTGCCAGTCCACGATCCGGCCGTTGTGGTCGAGGTCCAGTACCCCGAACCGGCTAGCTTCCTCCCGCGGGACCGAGTACACGGCTACGGTCGCGTCGGCCGCCTGGCTGCGATGGTAGGCGAGCATGTTCCGATACGCCGTCAGGTAGATGTGGTCGCCGGCAAGGATCAGCACCTCCCGGGCGCGGGACTCTTCGATCACGTAGAGATTCTGGTAGACGGCGTCTGCCGTTCCCGAATACCAGTCCATGTCGGCTCGTCCGAGGTAAGGCTGGAGGATCTGGACCGTCCGCTCTGGGGAATCCAGCCCCCAGGGGCGCCCGGCGCCAATATGGTTGATCAGTGACCGTGGGCGGTATTGCGTGAGCACCGCCACGTTATCGATGTCGCTGTTGGCGCAGTTACTCAGGGCGAAGTCGATAATCCGGTATTGACCGCCGAACACAACCGCGGGCTTGGCCCGCTGCTCCGAAAGAATGGAGAGGCGGTCGCCCTGGCCACCGGCCAGGATCATTGCGAACACGTTCTGCATGCACCCATTCTACCCGCGTCGGGGCAGCGCCTGTCCGTTGACGCCTTCGGGTCGCCGGTGCCAGACTGAGGCGAGGACTTAGTGTAGAAGTGACACTAAGTCAAAGGAGCGACCATGCGCGCCGTACGGCTTGGGCTCTCGCAGATCAACCTCGTTGTCGGCGACATCGCGGGGAACTGCGACCGGATCCGCGAACAGCTCGACACCGCCCACGCGCGGGAAGTCGCAATCGTCGCCTTCCCGGAACTCGCCGTGACGGGCTA
>CAYPAZ010000100.1:0-7825 GCA_964408835.1 uncultured Anaerolineaceae bacterium | reverse complement strand
CCAGGTCCAGGATCACCGGCGTCGCAAGTTCAGCGCCCTCGGCGCAACGAACTAGACTCTGGCCTTCGCCACTCCGTCGGTGCCTCGCTGCGGTATAACATTCCCAGTCGCACTCTTGCGAGGGGACCCATGGCCGAAGCCCAGCCCACCGCCGAAGACCCCCAGGCCCGGATCGCCGCCCTCGAAGCCGAGCGCGAGGCCGTGGCGGCAATCCTCCGCGTCATCAGCACCTCGTCCGCCGACCCCCAGGCCGTACTCGACGCCATCGTCGAGGCAGCCGTCCGCCTCGTCGATGTACATTTCGCTACGTTCGTCCGGCAGGGAACCACCCACTACGAGGCTGTCGCCGGGGTCTTCCGCAGTGACCAACGGGCCGAGGGCTTTGTACCGCCTGCCACCCCACCACAGGGCCCCCCCGCCTCGCTCGCCACTCCTATCACGGTCGCACCGCTCGATACGCCAGGCCTTCCCGTCGCCATCGCCCACCGCGAACGACGCACCATCCACCTCTGGGGTGGTCCCGACGCGATCGAGGCTGAACGCCCGGCTACCGCTGCCCTCTGGAGGACTCTTGGCGATAGCGCGGTCCTGGTGGTGCCTGTCGTCGTCGCCGATTCTGTCGCTGGCGGGCTCGTCGTCGGCAAGCCCTCTCCCGAACCTTTCCCCGTGACCAGCATCGCCCTCCTCGAAACCTTCGCCAGCCAGGCCGCTATCGCCATCTCCAACTCCCGTCTTTTCACCGAACAGCAGGAGGCGCTCGAGCGCCAAACCGCCATGGCCGAGATCCTCGAGATCATCAGCCGGGCCCCCGCCGAGCTCCAGGCAGTACTCGACGCCATCGTCGAAGCCGCGGTAGATCTCGCCGATGCCAATCTCGCGTCCTTCGTCCGGGCGGGGGCGACCCACTACGAGACAGTGGCGACGACTGAGCGGCATACCCCCCGCTCCACGGCGCCCGGGAAGAAACCGGAGGATCCGCCTCCCTCCAGGCCCAGTCTTGACACCCCCGACGTGGTTGGCCCGCTCGATACACCTGGGCTCGGCGTAGCAATCGTTCATCGTGAGCGCCGCACCTTCCACAACTGGGGCGGCCCGGAAGCTATCGAGGCGGAGTACCCCGCGGTCGCGGAGCGGTGGAGAGGCAGCGGCACCAAAGCGGGAGTTGTCGTCCCCGTCACCCTGGGCGACGACTTCGTCGGCGGGATCATCATCGCCAAACAGACGCCGGAGCCGTTCTCGGCGGGCCTCGTCACCCTCCTGGAAACCTTCGCCGACCAGGCCGCCATCGCCATCGAAAACGCCCGCCTCTTCAACGACCTGGAAGAGCGGAACCGGGACGTTACAGCGGCGCTGGGGCGCGAGCAGGCCACTCGCGAAGTACTCGGGGTCATCAGCCGCACCCCCACCGATGTGCAGCCTGTGTTCGACGCCATGGCGAAGAGTGCGGCAGGCCTCTTCGGGGAGTACGACGCAATCACCATCCTCCTGGTGGAAGGCGATGAGTTGCGGCCGGTTGCCCATATTGGTGCGGCCGAACCGCCGTCGGGTTGGACACGGAAGATCAGCCGGGCCTGGGCAGCAGGTGAGGCAGTACTCGATGGCGAAACCGTCCACGTCGAAGACTTCCTGGAGGCCGCCGGCCGCTATCCCGAGGGTGCGGCCACAGCGCGCGAGGGCGGCTACCGGACGATGATCGCCGTGCCGTTGCTCCGGCAAAGAGAGCCGCTGGGCGTGATCACCGTCCGCCGCACCGAGTTCCGGCCCTTCGTGGCCGAGGAGATCGGGCTCCTCCAGACCTTCGCCGACCAGGCGGTCATCGCCATCGAAAACGCACGGCTGTTCAATGAACTGCAGGAATCCAACGCCACACTCACGACTGCTCTCCAACGCCAGACGGCCCTGACCGACGTCCTGGACATCATCAGCCGTTCGCCCACAGACGCCGGCGAGGCCATGGCGGAGATCGCCCGGCTCGCTACAACCGTGTGCCACGCAGACGCCGCGAACATCCAGCTGTTCGACGGCGAAGTGCTCAGGTTGGTGGCCACGAACATCACCGGCACGAACCTCACAGGTGTAGCGGAAGACCGGCGCGTGAACCCTGTGGATCCCGACTGGCTGCGCTCCGGCGAGCCCATCTACGTGCGCGACTCCAGTCGCGCAAAGGGAGTGGTCGCTCGCGCATTTGGTGAGCCCGGCGCCGGGTTCCAGGCGCGAAGCGCGTACATCGTGCCGCTGCGGCAGGGCGATCGGCCGATCGGCGTGCTGACCGCCTACGCTGACATTCTTGATGGTCTGTCCGAATCCGACCGCGCCATACTGCGCGCCTTCGCCGACCAGGCCGTCATCGCCATCGAGAACGCCCGCCTCTTCAACGAGCAGCAGGAGGCGCTCGAGCGGCAAACCGCTATCGCGGAAGTGCTCGAGATCATCAGCCGCGCCCCCGCTGATCTCCAGGCCGCCCTCGATGCCGTCGCCGTCAAGGCTTCCCTCCTCCTCGAATCACGCGCGGGGGCCGTCCTCCGCATCAGCCCCAATGGCGAGGAGGAGCGAGTGGCTGTCGCGGTCCACGGCGAGGTCGCGACGCATTCGCGGCTGGATGCCCCCACTCCCGCGCCGAATGACGGCCAGTCGGCCCCGAACTCTGCTGACCCCGCGCGCGCGATCATGCGCCACGGCGGCCCCGATGCGATCGAGAGGGAGTTGTCCGATCTCGCCCGCCTATGGCGCGATACCGGCACGAACTCCTCGCTTACTGCCCGGCTCGTCACCAGCTCCGGCCCGTTCGGCGCCCTCGTGGTCAGCCGCGAGTCACCCGAAGCGTATACGCCCTCCCAGATCCAGCTGTTCGAAACCTTCGCTAACCAGGCCGTCATCGCTATCGAGAACGCCCGCCTCTTCAACGAACTCCAGCAACGGAACGAGGAAATAACGCGCGCACTGGCCCGCGAAGAGGCCACGAGCCAGGTCCTCCGCCAGATCAGCCAGTCGCCAGAGGACCTTGACGCAACCCTCCAGGCAATCACCGACGCTAGCGCCCGCCTTACCGGCATCGCGACAGCGGCGTTCCTCATCGATGGCGACATCGCAACTTGCCGGGCGGAGTCGGCTCCCACCGGATCTCTTCTCTTCGGGGCCGTCGGATTGCCGCGGCCGCTCGCCGGGCCACTCGCGGAGGTCGTTCGCACCCGGAGCTCGCTCGCATTCGACCAGTCGTACGTCCGGGACCACGCCAGCGAAGAGAGCAAAACCATTCTGGCCAGACTCGGGATCCAGGCCGGGGCCATGGTGCCGGTGGTGCGCGACGGGGCCTGCTTTGCCGTCCTTGGCCTCGCGCGCGCCACCGATGATCCCATCAGCCGGGAGACGCTCGCCCTGCTCGAATCCTTCGCCGACCAGGCCGCGATCGCCATCGAAAACGCCCGCCTCCTCGCCGAACTCCGCGAACGCAACCGCGAAGTCACCGAAGCCCTCGAACAGCAGACCGCCATGTCCGAGGTGCTCGGCATCATCAGCCAGTCGCCTCGCGAACTTGAGCCCGTCTTCAACGCCATTGCCCAGAGCGTGGGAGAGTTGTGTGACTGCAACGATGTCGTGGTCGGACTCTACGACGGTGAGCTCGTGGCGCTCGGCGGCGAGTATCGAAGCAAGAGTCCCATCAGCGAGGCGATGCAAGGTCTCTCGCACCTCTGGGGTCGCCCGCCCGATCCCGATACCGTCTTCGGCCGCACCGTACTCAACAGAGAGCCCGTCCACGTCGCTGGGACGATCGAAGAGCTCACCGCGGCCTTTCCCGCCGGTGCTCCCGCGTGGAAGTCTGGCGTCCGCGCCGTTGCCACCGCCCCACTCGCAAGCGGCGACAGGCCGCTGGGCCTGATAGCCATGCGCAGGGCCGAGCCAGTCGCGTTTTCGCCCAAGCACGTCGCCCTGCTGCAAACCTTCGCCGACCAGGCCGTCATCGCCATCGAGAACGCCCGCCTCCTCGCCGAACTCCGCGAACGCAACCGCGAAGTCACCGAAGCCCTCGACCAGCAAACCGCGATGGCCGAAGTCCTCGAAATCATCAGCACCTCGGCCACCAACGCCCAACCTGTTCTCGATGCCGTCGCTGAGCGCGCCGCCCGCCTCTGCAACGCTGAGGCAAGCCTCCTCCAGTTGGTCGAAGGAGACCTCGGCCGGGTCGTCGCCAGGTTCGCAACGGCGGGCTCAGCAAGGCTCATGCTCGAGCAGGACTACACCGCGCCCCTTGAGGGACGAATCGTCGGCGAGACGGTCAGGTCCCACTCGCGGGTTCACATCTGGGGCTCGCCTGAAGTGTTCGCGCGATTTCCCGCCACCAGCCAGCTCTACGCCGATGTCGAGGCCATGTGCTGGCTCAGCGTCCCGCTCGCCCGCAACGACGAAGTCATCGGGGCGCTCCAGATCTCCAAGCCCGAATCGCGCCCATTTCCCGATGCCCACATCGCACTCCTTGAAGCCTTCGCCGACCAGGCCGTCATCGCCATTGAAAACGCCCGCCTCTTCAACGAACTTCAGGAGTCGAACGAGCGCATCCGCACCGCCCTCGAACGCGAGGAACTCACCAACGAAATCCTCCGTCAGATCAGTCGCGCCCCCGAAGAACTCGACGAGACCCTCGGCGCCATCGGCGAAGCCGTCCGCAACTCCATTGGTGCCTCTCGCACCAACTGGTGGGTGGTTGAGGAACGAGGCTTCCGTGGCCACCGTGGCGGCCGCGACCCTTCCCTGGCGCAGACACCCGTCCTTCAACTCGAGCGCCTCTATTCCCCGGCGGAGTTCCCCCATATGGAAGAGGTTCGTCTCTCGCGCCGGACGGCGCGGTTCGACGATGTCGCCGAAATCGTCCAGCCCCAGGGAAGCGCGAGCGCGGCCGGGGTCGAGGAGATAGGGACCAGCTGGCGTGAGTTCGCTATCAGCACCAACCGCCGCTCCGGTCTGCTCGTCCCCATCGTGGCTGAGGACAGCGTCCTCGCGGTGTTCGAAGTCAACCGCAGCGAAGTGCGCCCCTTCACCGATGCCGAAGTGGTCCTCGTCGAGTCCTTCGCCGACCAGGCTGCCATCGCTATCCAGAACGCCCGCCTCCTCGCCGAACTCCGCGAACGCAACCGCGAAGTCACAGAAGCCCTCGACCAGCAAACCGCGATGGCCGAGGTGCTTGAGGTCATCAGCCGCTCCCCCACAGACCTCCAGTCCGTCCTCAACGCCGTGGTAGAGCGGGCCTCGCTGCTCACCGACACAGAAGTAGCTTCCGTCACCCTCCTGGACGGTCCGGACGCAAGCCTGGTCGCCGTTTGGACGGATGGACGCCATGAACCCTCCGTCGGCCTCGATACGCCGCTCCGCTTCCCCGACGTCCGCAATCCCCGGTTCGTTTCCTCTGTCCCCTACGTTGAGCTTCGGACCGCGTCGCTCGCGGGCGGCGCCGCCGCCATTGCCGAAAGGTTCCCTGGCGACCCCGAGGTCCAGACGGTGCTCCGGGCAAAGTACGGCTCCGTTGTCGCCGTGCCGCTGCTCACCGAAGGCGGCGTCATCGGCGCCCTCTGGGCCACGAGACCTTCGGCAGAGCCCTACACCGCGCGGCAAGTCTCGCTTCTCGAAACCTTCGCCGACCAGGCCGTCATCGCTATCGAGAACGCCCGCCTCTTCAGCGAACTCCAGGAGCGCAACCGCGAAGTCACAGAGGCCCTCGACCAGCAGACCGCCATGGCCGAAGTGCTCGAAATCATCAGCCGCTCCACCACCGACGAGCAGCCGGTCCTCAAGGAAATCGCCCGCCAGGCTGCCAGGCTCCTCGATACCGAGGTCGCCCATTTCATGCAGTCCGACGGGACCCAGCTCGGGTACACCGCAACCTATCGCGCGCCTTCGGCGGGGCTCGAGCACATTGACCCCATCCTGAAAGCCACGCGCTACGACCTCGACGACCCCCAAATGCTGTTCTCCGTGGCGCTCCAAACCAGGACACGCCGCCGCTACACCACGCCGGTGGGCACAGAACTGCCGGACAGCGCCTCCCGGTCGCTTGTCGAGGCCTTTTGGGAGCGCTGGGGCACGTTCTCCGGGCTCGTCGTGCCACTTGTCCGCGATACGGACGGCCTTGGCATCATCGAGGTCGTGGCCCGCGGCGAACGCCAGTTCTCCGAGCGGGACGTCAAACTGCTGCAGACCTTCGCCGACCAGGCTGTCATCGCCATCGAGAACGCCCGCCTCTTCAACGAGCTTCAAGAGCGCAACCGGGAAGTCACCGAGGCCCTCGAGCGCCAGACCGCCATGGCCGAGGTGCTCGAGATCATCAGCCGCGCCCCCACCGATATCCAGCCCGTGCTCGAGGAAGTCACGCGGCAGGCCGGCGTCCTCGTCGGTGCCGACCAGAGCTTCATCATGGGCGTCGACGGTGACTTGTCCACCCTCGTTAGCCGCTACGCGGCCCCCGGCGTCGTCGCCGCGCCAGTGCCCACCGAGCCCACGCCAATAGCAGGCCGACAGATCGGCGAAGTCACCGCCGCGAAGGCCACCATGCAATTCTCCGGCACGCATGATGAGCTCGCCCGAAAGTATCCGAATTCCGTCGCCTTCAGCCAGCCGCTCTACGCCGAAGGCATCACAAACCTCAGCGTCCCCCTCATGCGCAGCGACACCGTCATCGGCGTCCTCATGGTCACGCGCGGCCAACTCGTCCCCTTCTCCGATTCCCAGGTCCGCCTCGTCGAGACCTTCGCCGACCAGGCCGTCATCGCCATCGAGAACGCCCGCCTCTTCAACGAACTCCAGGAACGCAACCGCGAAGTCACCGAGGCGCTCAGCCACCAGACCGCCATGGCCGAAGTCCTGCAGATCATCAGTCAATCCCCCAGGGCCCTGACGCCGGTCTTTGAGGCGATCGCCCGGAGCGTCGGTGAGCTCTGCGAGTGCAATGACGTGATCGTTGCGCTCCACGACGGCTGTCTCCGGTTCGGTGCGGAGTATCGCCGCGATAGCACAGTGCCCAGCACGTCGGAGACCTTCACCCTCTGGGACGAACCTCCATCCCCCGAGACGCTCCTCGGGAAGATCATCCTCGAGCGCAAGCCCATCCACGTCGTGGGCACCGACGAACAACTCACCAGACTGTTCCCCCAGAGTGCCCCCACATGGCGGGCGGGCCTCCGCGCCGCCGCCGGGGTGCCCCTCCTGAGCGGAGACGCAGTCCTCGGCGTCATAGGCATCCGGAACGCGGAGATGAAACCCTTCACCGAAAAGTCCATCGCCCTGCTCAAGACCTTCGCCGACCAGGCCGTCATCGCCATCGAAAACGCCCGCCTCTTTAACGAGCTCCAGGAACGCAACCGCGAAGTCACCGAAGCCCTCGACCAGCAGACCGCCATGGCCGAAGTGCTCGAAATTATCAGCCGTTCGACCACCGATGCCCAGCCCGTGCTCGACGCCGTCACCCAGCGTGCCGCGGCACTCTGCGATGCGCAGGAGGGACTCTTCCTTGTCATCGAAGACGGCATGGCCACCCCCGTGAGCCGCTATGTGGAAAGCGGTGCCCCGCTCGCGCCCTACCCGGAAGGCCCGGCACCCATTGAGGGCCGTCACCTCGGTGCCGCCGTGGCAGAACGGAAGGCCCTTCACTTCTATGGCACGCTGGCTGAACTCGGCGCCCAGTACCCCCGTGCACCTCAGTTCGCCCGGCCCTTCACGAACGACCGTCTGACCATCCTCACCGTCCCCCTCTTTCGCGGTGAAGACGTTATTGCCGTCCTCCAGGCCGTCCGCCTCGACGGCATTCCCTACACCCAGAATCAGATCTCGCTCGTCGAAA
>CAYPAZ010000099.1:0-7934 GCA_964408835.1 uncultured Anaerolineaceae bacterium | reverse complement strand
GTGAACCCGGGGCTGTTCGTGATCGGGGACACGTTGACGACGGACCGGGAGGTGCGCTTTGAGCCAATCCCACGGTTCGAGCCCGAACACTTCGCGACTATCGAGGTGAGCACTCCGGCAAAATCGAAGCCGTTCCACCGGGGACTCGAGCAGCTGGAGGAGGAGGGGGCAGTGCGGGTGTTCTATCGCACGGACGGGACACGGACGCCGGTACTCGGCGCGGTGGGCGCTCTGCAGTTTGAGGTGGTGGCCGCACGGCTCCAGCTGGAGTACGGCGTGGAAACGACGACCCGGCCACTGGAGCAAACGTTGGCGCGGGAGATCATCGACGTACCCGAGGGCACGAACTGGCCGCGGGGGGCGATGATGGTCCAGGATCGCGACGAGCGGCCGATCGTGCTGCTGGCTTCGGCGTGGGAGGAGGAGTACTTCCAGAAGAGGCACCCCTCCGTCCAGCTCGCGCCGCTGACCTAGCGGGTCAGGGGACCTCCACCGCTGTCACTGAGAGGATAGGGGGGAGGGTGCCGGGGAGGCGTTCCCACTTTTCGCCGCGTTCCCGGCCGAAGTAGACCTGGCCGTTGGTGGTGCCGACGTAGACACCTTCGGTGGCGCACCCATCGGTATCCATGGCGTCGCGGTAGGCGCTCTGGTAATCGTTGGGGCCCGGGAGGCCGTTGGTGAGACGCTCCCATGAGCTGCCGGAGTCAGTCGTGCGGTAGACGGCGAACTGGCCGGGGCAGACGCGGAAGTTGTCCGCCTGGAACTCGAGGGGGACGACGAAGACGGCATCCTGGTCCTTCTTTGTGACGGCGATGGGGAAGCCGTGAAAGGAGGGGAGGCCTTCGGTGACGTCGTGCCAGGTGGTTCCGGCATCGTCGGAGCGGAAGACGCCGATGTGGGCCTGGCCCCAGAGGCGGTCGGGGTTCTTGCGGTCGACGCGGAACTTGTGGAATTCGTCGGCGGCGGCGGGGTCGACGCCTTCAGGGACTTCGAAGAGGGGGTTATCGGCGAAAGGGTTGTTTTCGCCGGAGAACTGTTCGATCATCGCGCGGGCTTCGGGGGTGGTGGCGATGGCGTTGTGGGAGCAGATCTTCCAGTCGTTGCCGCCATCCGTGGTCACATACGTACCACCGGAGGCGATGGAGACGTAGAAGCGGTTGGGGTCGCGGGAGTCGAGATCGATGGAGTGGATGCAGGAGGCGCCACCGCCTGTGGGGAACCAGAACTTGCGCTCCTTGCGGAGGTTGAGGGAATCGACGGAGGCCCAGGATTCGCCCCAGTCCTCGCTCTTAAAGAGGCCGGCGGGCTGGGTACCTGCGTAGACGACGCCGGGCTGGGTGGCATGGCCGGGGGTGATGGCCCAGACGTTCTCGACGCTGAGGGGGCCGCGGTCGGTGAGCTGGCCGGTGACATCGAAGGCGAGGTTAGGGATAGGCTCGGATGGATTCTCGGGGAAGGAGAGCCCGGGGGAGCGCTGTTCCCAGGTCTGACCCATATCGTCGCTGCGGGCGGCGGAGCGGCCCCATGCCCAGTGGTTGGAAGCGGCGAAGAGACGCGGGGGATCGCGGCGGGTATCGAGGGTCATGGAGAAGACGGAGGAGCCGCGCATGATGGGTTCGGAAACTTCCCACTTCGCGCGGTCCTGGTCGGAGGTGTAGATGAAGGCGCCTTTGCGCGTGCCGACGAGGACATGGACGTTGGACATGAGTGGCTCCTGTCTGGGATTGAGAGAGGATCAGGTCTCCCGTTGGGGGAGGGGCAACAGGGGTGTCCTGGATGACGCTTGGCGGCGCGGTCGCGGGGAGCGGCGGGTACGGGAATACTGTTGGGATGGCGGCGCTCTACGACTCGATTGGCGTGGGCTATGCGGGGCGGCGCGTGCCGGACCCGCGGTGGGCGGAACGCATCCGCGACGCGCTCGGGGACGCGCGGACGGTAGTGAACGTGGGAGCAGGGGCGGGGTCATACGAACCGACGGACCGGTTCGTGGTTGCGGTGGAGCCCTCCAGATCGATGGTGTCGCAGCGGCCAGAGGGGGCCGCGCCGGTGGTGAGGGGGGTGGCCGGGGCGCTGCCGTTCTCGGATGGGGCATTCGAGGCCGCGATGGCGATCCTCACGACGCACCACTGGCCCGACGCTGCGGCCGGGCTAGCGGAGATGCAGCGGGTCTCGCAGCGGCAGGTGGTGGTGACCTGGGACCCGGAGGCGTTCGCTCGGGAGTTCTGGCTGGTGAGGGATTACCTGCCGTGGATGGCGGAGCACGAGCACCACCTGGCGGCGGGGCCGAAGGTGGCGGAGTTGCTGGGGGAGGTGCACGTGGCGCCTTTGCCGGTGCCGCACGATTGCAGCGACGGGTTCTTCGGGGCTTACTGGCGGCGCCCGGAGGCGTACCTCGACCCGGAGGTGCGGGCATCGATCTCAGGGTTGGCGCTGGCGGACCCGGGGTTATTGGAGCCGGCGCTTGCGCGGTTGCGGGCGGACATCGGGAGCGGGGAGTGGGCGGAACGGCACGGCGATTTGCGTAGAGGGGCGGAGTTGGACCTGGGGTACCAGGTGATCGTGGGCAGGAGGGAGGGGAGAGGGGAGAAGTAAGCGCTCGGGGTGGTCAAGGAGTTCCACGTTCGTGCCGACTATCAGGTTGGAGGGTCTGTTTTGGGTTTACAGGACTGGACCGAGGCTGAGCATTCGCATGTGCGGCGGGAAGTCGCGCTGGTGATGGCTGCTTCGAACGCGGTGGCGCTCTCCGTGCTGGGGATAGCCATCGGGGCGTGGGCGACGGGGTCCGGGCCTTTGTTCGGGACGTTCGTGGCAGCGTACGTGGGGATGTGCGTCCTGGTGGCGTTCACCGCGGGTATCCCGAGGAAGAAGCAGCAGCGAAGGGACCTGGAGTGGGCGGAGCGACTCCGGCACATCGCGAACCACGACGAACTGAGCGGGCTGCACAACCGGCGGTACTTCAATTCGGCGCTGGAGCAGACGATCGCCGAGGGGCGGAGGCGCGGGGACCTCGTGAGGATGGCGGTGGTGGACCTCGACGGGTTCAAACGTATCAATGACACCTGGGGGCACGCGGCGGGGGACGTGGCGATCAGGACAGCAGCAGCGGCGTTGCGAGACGCGGCAGCGCCAGGGATGGTGGTGGCACGCATCGGAGGAGACGAGTTCGCTGTGCTGGTAGCAGGGATGGATGAGACGAGCGACGAGGCGATCCGGGAGAGGCTGCAGGGGGCGATTGCTTCGGCGCCGTTTCTAGTGGAGGTAGACCTACGAGCACCGATCGGGGCTACGGTGGGAGTCGCCAGGCTCCGACCGGGGATGGATGGGGATGGGCTGATGCGCGCGGCGGACGCTGCGCTGTACGGGGCGAAGGGGCCGGCGCGCCCAAGACGGGGAGAGACCAGCGCAGCCTGAAGCTCCCCGAGTGGTGGGTCAGGGCGAGGTGGAGCGGTTGATGAGGGCGCGGGCGATATGAAGTTGTTCGTACGTGACGGCGCCATCGAGGGCTTCGCGGACGGGTCCGATGGGGCCGATGCGGCCGCCACCGGCCGCTTTGCGGATGCGGGCGAGGAGCACGTCATCGACCCAGGGAGAGATGTCATCGATATCCCCGTGGGAGACGAGTGTGGCAATGTGCTGGGAGATGGTTGAGGGCGTGAAGCCGCGGCGGTCGGCGATCTGCTGAATGGTGAGGCCCTCGCGGAGGTAGAGGTATGTGCGATGGATGGACGGTGAGACGACGGTGCCATCGCGGGAACGGACGATGGGCTGGCGGACGGGCTGGTCACGATCGGGGGCCGTGGCAGGGGCATCGGCAGCAGCCGCGGCGCGGGTGATCGCGAGGAACGCCTGGCCGTACTTCTGCCACTTCGCCTGGCCAACGCCAGTGACAGCGAGCATTTCGGACTGGGTGCGCGGCTTCGCGGAGGCCATTTCGCGGAGCGTGGCGTCGCTGAAGATCACGTAGGGCGGGAGGTCAGCCTCCTCGGCGAGGCGGCGGCGCAGTCCACGGAGCTGCTGGAAGAGGTCTTCATCGCGGGGGGCTTCGGCGTCGCGGAGCATGACCGGCGGTGCGAGGCAGGGACCGCAGTTCCCGCAGGCGGAGGGGTGACCCTGGTCCCCGAAGTAGTCGAGGATGCGGGCGCGGAGACAGGTCATGGACTCGGCGTAGGCCTGCATGGCGTCGAGCTTGGAGACGGCGTGGGCGCGGTGGGCTTCCAGTCCCTCGAGGTCGATATCGGATTCGCCGTCGGGTCGGGTCGCCCAGACCTGGTAGCCGCGGCGGCCGGCGAGTCCAGACTCGACGAGGGCCTGGATGGCGGCGTTGACGCCGGGCTCGTCGTCGCTGGTCATGACTTCACGGACGTGGATGCGTTCGCCCTGGTGGGAACCGAGGGCACGGTAGACATCGAGCACCATATCCGGTGCGGGGTGCGACTGTTCGATGAAGAACTCACGGAGGCGGCGATCACGGGGAGCGAAGAGGAGGAGGCAATCGGCCGGCCCGCCGTCACGGCCGGCGCGGCCAGCCTCCTGGTAGTAGGACTCGAGGGACTCCGGGAGGTCGTGGTGGATGACGGCGCGGACATCGGGTTTGTCAATGCCCATGCCGAAGGCGTTGGTAGCGACGATGACGCGGAGGGAATCGCGGGCGAAGGCGTCCTGGATGCGGCGGCGATCCGCGTCTTCCATGCCGGCGTGGTAGCGAGCGCTGCGAATACCGGCGCGCTGGAGGCCATCGGTGACATCCTCGGTCTTCTTGCGAGTTGCGCAGTAGACGATGGCGGATTCGCCCGGTCCGATAGCTTTGAGGCGCTCGGCGATAATCGGGAGCTTGTCCTTCTGGGTGCGGACGCGGGCAACATCGAAGCGGAGGTTGGGACGGTCGAAGCCAGCGACGTGGACGGCGGCGTCGCGGAGCCCGAGGCGCTGGACAATGTCCTCGCGGACGAGGGGGTCGGCGGTGGCAGTGAGGGCGACGATGGGCGGGCTGCCGAAAAGCGCGCGGGCACCGCCGAGTTCGCGGTAGGCGGGGCGGAAGTCGTGGCCCCAGGCGCTGATGCAGTGGGCTTCGTCGATGGCGAGGAGGGCGACGGGCAAGCCGCGGAGGGCGGCGCGGAAGGCCCCGTCGCCGAAGCGTTCGGGGGCGACGTAGAGGATGCGAACTTCGCCGGCGCCAACTCGACGGAGGAGGGCGAGTTGCTCATCGCGGGAGAGGGAGGAGTTGATGGCGGAGGCAGCGACGCCTGCCTGGTTGAGGGCATCGACCTGGTCCTTCATAAGGGCCAGCAGGGGAGACACGACGATGGTGACACCGTGATCGAAGAGGAGGGCGGGGACCTGGTAGCAGATGGACTTGCCAGCCCCGGTGGGCATGACTGCGAGGGTGTCCCGGCGGGCGAGGACATCGGCGATGACATCGGGTTGGCCGGGGCGGAACTCCGGGTAGCCGAAGGTATCGCGGAGGACGCGGCGGGCATCGGCGAGGGCAGGCGACGGCGGCAGGAGTGCGGAAGTCACGGTTGGCTGGACTTTAGAACAGATGTGCGATGGATGGCAAGGGCGGGCAGGGCGCCGCCCGGTTGAGGAACCTGGAGTCGGAGGGAACCGGGCGGTCAGCCGTGCCTGGTGAGGAGCTTGAGGGTGTCGCGGACCTGCTGGAGGGTGTCGGCGGAGACCTGCTCGTTATCGAGGACGCAATCCTGGAGGTGGCGGTCGACAATCATGACGCCGGCCTGTTCGAGACCGGAGCGGACAGCAAGGAGCTGGGTGAGGACATCTTCGCAGCAGCGCTGCTCGTCGAGCATGCGGCGGAGGCCACGCACCTGCCCTTCGACGCGTGCGAGGCGGTCCAGCAGCTTCTTTTGCTCTTCGGGATCCATTACGTTCCGGTTCCTCTTGACGGCCATACCCCCTATGGGTATGCTGAAAGCATCCTAACACAGCCCGAGTGCCTGTCAACGAGGACCGCCGGAAAGGCGTCCGGGGGCAACGCAACGACGAAGGAGCATCCCATTGGGCCAGACAACCGAAGTAACCGACGCCACGTTCGATGCGGACGTACTGAAGAACGACCTGCCGACGCTGGTCGACTTTTGGGCGCCGTGGTGTGGCCCATGCCGCATGGTGGCGCCGATCGTCGAGGAGCTCTCGGAGGAGTACTCCGGGCGGGTTTCGTTCTACAAGATGAACACGGATGAGAACCCGCAGGTGCCGACGAAGTTCGGCATCCGGAGCATCCCGAGCCTGCTGATTTTCCAGGGCGGTGAGCTAAAGGGGCAGATCGTCGGCTTCCGGCCGAAGAGCGACTTGAAGAAGCGGATCGACGAAGTCCTCGTCTAGCGGCCCGAGGGGATTGAACCATGGTGGGGGTGGCGCGCCAGCGTCCACCCCCGTTTTATTGAAGGGAGGGAAAGGAGTCCCGGCATGGGAGACGACAAGGCATATGACATCGCGATCATCGGAGGCGGTGGCGCGGGGTTGGCGGCGGCGATCTACGCCGCGAGGGCGCGGCGGCGGACGGTGGTGTTCGAGAAGGCGGTGACGGGGGGCCAGATCGCAACCACCGATCAGGTTGAGAACTACCCGGGCTTTCCGGAAGGTGTGAACGGCTTCGACCTCGCCCAGCTGTTCCTGAAGCAGGCGGAGCAATTCGGGGCGGAGATGAGGTACGAGAACGCGGGCTCCATCGGGATCGAGGCGGACGGCGGGTTCCGCGTGGTGACAGATGGTGGCGAGTACACCGCAAAGGCGCTGGTCGTGACGGCGGGTGCGGACTACAACAAGCTCGGGGTGCCGGGTGAGGACGAATTCGTTGGCAAGGGAGTGAGCTACTGCGGTACGTGCGACGCTGCGTTCTTCCCGAACGTGGAGGTGGCGGTTGTGGGCGGGGGCGACGCGGCGATGGACGAGTCGCTGTTCATCACGCGGTATGCGAGCAAGGTGCACGTCATCCACCGGCGGGACCAGCTGCGGGCAAGCGCGATCCTGCAAGAGCGGGCGTTCGCTGAGCCAAAGATCGACTTCACGTGGGACACGGTGGTGGAGCGAATTGAAGGGGAGAAGCAGGTGGAGCGGGTGCACACCCGGAACCTGGTCACGGGCGAGACCGGGTTGCTGGAGGTGGGGGCAGCGTTCATCTTCATCGGGCAGGTGCCAAACAGCAACATCCTCAAGGGGCTCGTGGACCTGGACGAGGGCGGGCACGCGCTGGTGGACCTGGAGATGCGGACGGCGGTACCGGGGCTGTTCGTGGCGGGGGACGTGAGGACCAAAGCGGCCCGCCAGTTGGTGAGCGCAGCCGGCGACGGAGCGACGGCGGCGATCGCCGCGGAGCGTTACCTGCAGCACCGCTTCGGCGGTCCGGTAACGCCGGCCTGACAGGGCCTGAGGCGACCGGTTTTTCACGTTGGAGGGTTTGCCGCAAGGGATCAATTCTGCCCCGGCATGAAGGGACGCCATAACCCCCGGCGGGCGTGAAAACTACCGTCAGAACGTTGAGATCCCACAAAAACCCATTGCTTCCGCGGGCCGCGGAGGACTAATCTCCCCGGCACGTCACCGGTGATGAGGGCGGCTTCCAAGCCCCGGCGGCGAGTCCGTTGACACCGGTTCCTCGTGTCTCTGATTGCCTTTTTCGATTCAGCCACTGCGCGTGGAGGGAAGGAGTTTGTCCACCAGCATGCCAAGCCCAGCCGGCATCACGCGCGAACTGGCCCAGGCGTGGCATGGCGCCCTCGGGCGGCTGGAGATTGAGTTGAGCCCGCACAACTACAAGACCTGGCTGGAAGGCACGCGGGCGGTCGGGGTGGAGGGGGAGACCATCCTCGTGCAGGCGACGCGGGGATTTGGTTGTGACTGGTTGAACGGGACGCTGATGCCGACGATCCAGCGCGCGCTGGCGGACGTGGCTGGACCGGGGGCGCGGGTGAGGTTCG
>CAYPAZ010000098.1:0-7966 GCA_964408835.1 uncultured Anaerolineaceae bacterium | reverse complement strand
AGCGGCGCACGTAGCGCCGGGCGATCATCCGCCGGATCAGTTCAAGACCTACCCGCGCAGCGCCTGCTGCTTCGGCGGGGCCGCGCACCAGAATGAACCTGGTAATCGCAACATCGAACGCGGGATCGCCGAGCGCCGCGTTCGACCAGTCGATGACGCCGGAGATCTCTCCCTCGTGGAACATCAGGTTCACAGGGTGGAAGTCGCCGTGGATGAGGGCCAGGCGGTCCGGAAGGGCGGGCTGGTTGTCCTCGAGCCAGTCGATGGCGGGCAGCAGGTCGGCTGCGCCATAGCGCTCCGCCCGTTCACGGAGGTCGGCGGTTCGCGGAAGGCCCCGCGCGGCGAGGTCAGGGTGCTTTGCGGCGAGGGGAGCGGGGTCGATGGCATGGAGGCGAGCGTGGACCTCCGCCATGATGGGGCCGGCGCGGAAGAGCATCCGGGGCGCGCCAATGGCCCGGATGAACGCCTTCCCGGGTACGAGATCCATGAGCAGCCACGCACCACCGAGCAGAGAGACGTCGTCACAGACATGGTGCGCGCGTGGCGCGGGGATGCCGGCATCGGCGAGCAGGGCGTAGACATCGAACTCGACCAGCGCGTTCCGGGCATGGGTCGTTCCGGGGTAAAGGCGGAGGATGAGGTCGCCGGAGAGCTGCTCGGGCGCGCCCGAGAGGCTGAGAGAGTAGATTCGCGTCTCGAAGCCGCCGGTGACTGGCTCCGGTGGCCGGGCGAACTCTAACTCTGGGAGACTGAGCCGCGACCTGAGTGCCGCGAGGATGGCCGGGTTGGTGGGTCCATTGGGCGGTTCGGTCACTGGATATCCCACGATACCCACGGCCGGGGGCTGGCGGTAGACTCGCCCGACCAGACCGAGGAGGAACAGCCATGTCCGACTGCATCGTCGAACGCCACGATGGGGTGATGCTCATCCGGTTCAACCGGCCCGAGCGGATGAACGCGATGGGGGGCACGCTGCTGCAGGAGATGAACGAGGCGTTCCGCGAAGGCCAGGCCGACGACCGCATCCGGACGTTCGTGGTGACCGGGGAGGGCCGGGCGTGGTGCGCAGGAGCGGACCTCTCTGGTGGGCCCGACCTGCTGGGGCGAAGGCCCGAGGGCGAAGACATCCACCGCCGCTACAACGCGCTTGACCCCATCGGGGGCGCGGGCGCGACTATCAACACGGTCTACAACTGCGACAAGCCGACCATCGCAGCGATCAACGGGGTGACGGTGGGAGGTGGGATGGGGCTGGCATCGGCGTTCGACATCCGGATCGCGAGCGACCAGGCCCGGTTCAGCACGGTGTTCATCAAGCGCGCACTGGCGCCGGACTTCGGGCTCTCGTGGTTCCTGCCACGGATCGTGGGGCCGCAGCGAGCGGCGGAGCTGCTCTACACGGGGAAAATGATCTCGGCGGAGGAGGCCCTCGAGGTGGGGCTGGTGCTCAGGGTGGTGCCGCACGAGGAGCTGGTCGAGGACGCGATGGCGCTGGCCGCCGAGGTGGCGAAGCAGCCGCCTGCTGCCCTCACATTCACCCGGCGAGCATTGCAGCACTCGCAGGTCGCGACGCTAAGGCAGCACCTCGAGTTCGAGTGGGGGAACCAGCTGCGCTGCCTTCAGAGCGAGGAGTTCAAGGAGGGCGTGGCGGCCTTCCTCGAGAAGCGGGAGCCGGATTACTCACGGTTCTAGCGGGGTCACCGGCACCGCAACACGGCGGCAGTCCCGTATCATGGCTGCTTTCGGAGACTGACGGCCATGGACCCTGTTTCGGTAACCGTGCGCGTCCCGGCAACGAGCGCCAACCTCGGGGCCGGCTTCGACTGTCTTGGGATGGCGCTCGACATGTTCGCCTCGGTCACGGTGACGTTCAGTGAAGTGGTCCAGCCGCCCACCGAGGATGTCGGCGAGAAGATGGTGCTGACGGCGATGCGGTCGGCTTTCGAGCGGATGGGCAGGCCGACGCCGGCCGGGATGAAGGTTGAGTACGGTCTGGCGATCCCGCTTGGCCGCGGCCTGGGGGCCAGTGCGGTGGCGCGGGTGGCGGGAGCGCTGGCCGCCAACGAATTCTCCGGGAGACCGCTCGACCGCGAAGCGTGCCTGGCAATCGCGAGCGACCTCGAGGGACATGGGGACAACGCCTGCCCCGCGATGTTCGGCGGGATGCAGGTGTGCGTGCACAGCGAGCGCGGGTATGTGCATGTGCCATGCCGCTACCCGCAGGACGCGGCCATCGCGCTGCTCATCCCTGAGCATCCGATGCCCACCAAAGAGGCACGCCGGGCGCTACCGGACAGCTATTCGCGGGCGGACACGGTGCACAACATCGGGCGGGTGGCGCTCTTCGTGGCGGCGATGGCGGCCGGGCGGATGGACGTGCTTGACGAAGCGACGCAGGACCGGGTCCATCAGCAGCAACGGGCGCCGCTGTTCCCGCCGATGTTCGACGTGTTCGCGGCCGCGAAAGGGGCAGGGGCGTACGCAGCGTGGCTTAGCGGCGCGGGCAGCACCATCGCGGCAATCTGCTCGCAGGAGGCGTCGCGCGATGTGACCTCGGCCATGGCGGAGGCTTTGCAGCGTTCGGGGATCCCGGGGCGAGCGCTCGCGACACGCATCGCAAGGGAGGGGGCTGAGGTGGCCAAGGTCGAACTGGCGAGGGTGTGAGGGCGATGCCGCTACGGCCAGCCTCCCGGGAAGACCTGGACACGATCATCGAACTGGTCCGAGGGCTGGCGGAGTACGAGCGCGAACCGGACGCGGTCACGCTGAACCGGGAGGAGTTTCGCGAGCACCTCTTCGGGGCGCGGCCGTACGCCGAGGTGCTGCTGGCGGAGACGCCGGCGGGGGAGAGCGCCGGGTTCGCGTTGTTCTTCCACAACTTCAGCACATGGACAGGCAAGCCGGGGATCTGGCTGGAGGACCTGTTCGTGCGGCCGGCGAATCGCGGGCAGGGATACGGGAAGGCGCTCCTGGTGGAGCTGGCGCGAATCGCGCTGGAGCGCGGGTGCGGGCGATTGGAGTGGTCGGTCCTGGATTGGAATGAGCCGTCGATTGCGTTCTACCGGGGTTTGGGCGCGAAGGCGATGGACGAGTGGACGACGTACCGGGTGCAGGGCGCTGCCCTTGTAGACCTGGCGGAGCGAAGCTAGCCGGGTGGCGCGGGAGCCTCGAGGGCCGGACGGGCGATTCGCGCGCCTTCGCCGCTGAACCTGAGGAACCCGAAGCCGATCGCGCCTGCGAGCAGCGACCCGGCGAGGATGCCGATCTTCGCGGAATCCACATGGGCGCCATCGGTGTATGCCAGCCCCGTGATGAAGATCGAGACGGTAAAGCCGATGCCGGCGAGCATCGCCGTGCCGGCCATGTGGCGCCAGCTCGCCCCACTCGGGAGGTCACAGAGTCCGAGCCGGACGATGATCCAGGTGAAGCTGAACACACCCAGGAACTTACCCGCGACGAGCCCAACCGCGACTCCCTGGGTGATGGGACTCGATGCAGCATCGCTCACGATGCTGCTCGAGAGGACCACTCCGGAGTTGGCCAGCGCAAAGACGGGGACGATCACGAAGCTCGCCCAAAGATGAAGAGCGCGTTGCAGGCGATCGATCGGTGACTCACATTCGCGGGCGAGCGTTTCGATGTTAGCCAGCGTGTGCTGCTGGGCGTCGGTGTCTTCCGTGGCGATAGCGTGGCGGAAGCGCACGACGAGGCGGTCTGCGGTGTCCGCGAAGCGCGTCACAGGGTTGAAAGGCAGCGCTGGAGTAAGCAGGCCAAGGAACACTCCGGCGACCGTGGGGTGGACGCCGGACTTCAGCACTGCGGCCCAGAGGATGACACCGAGGGCGATGTAGAAATAGAACGCGCGGATGCCAAGGCGGTTGGCAGCGAGGATGAGTCCGATGGTACCCACGCCAAGCGCCAGCGGGCCGATAGCCAGCTCCTCGGTGTAGAACACCGCGATGACCACGATCGCGCCGAGGTCATCGACGATGGCGAGGGCCAGGAGGAAGATCTTCACGCCGAACGGGACTCTGCGGCCGAGGAGCGCGAGAACGCCAACCGCGAAGGCAATGTCCGTGGCCATGGGGATGCCCCAGCCCCGGGCACCCTCACCGCCGGCGTTGAAGCCGGTGAAGATGAGGGCCGGGACGATCATCCCCCCGAGCGCGGCCGCGGCGGGCAGCGCGGCGCGGCGCACCGAGCTCAGCTCGCCGATGGCCAGCTCGCGCTTGATCTCCATGCCCACGACGAAGAAGAAGATGCACATGAGGCCATCGTTGACCCAGAACTCGAGCGGTTCGTCCACGCGGAAGAAGCCCAGGTCGATGGCGACGTGGTGGTGCCAGAGGTCGAAGTAAGCGCTATCCCAGGGGGAGTTAACCCAGACGATAGCCACCAGGGCGGCGGCAAGCAGGGCGATGCCGCTGGAGGCCTCGGTGTGGGCGAAGGACTGGATTGGGCGGACGACGTTCTGGACGAACGACCGGCTGGCCTCAACCCGGCTACGGTTCGAAGGTTCGGGGTCGATGTTCACCGGGCGAGGCGATCCTCGGCTGCGGGGTTAGGCTTGCGCTCACATCGGACGGTAGGTTGCTATCCCGGTGAGGTCAATCCGCCGTCAAGCCGGCGGCGCGGCGGCCGCCGGATGGGGCAGCGAGGCTCAGATGGGAGGCAGGGAGGAAGAGCGGGCAGGCGGACCGGGGGTTCGGGCTTCCGCACGCGGGATAACTCATCGCGCAGGCGGTGCACTCGAGCCCTGCCCGGGTCAGGTTTTGCGCTCCCGGGGTGCCGGGGTTGAGGATGACCTGGTCTTCAACATCGATGGTATACGTCCCGGGCAAGAAGCCACCTCCACACGGATTGCCACGGCCAACACTGGCCGTGGTGAACTGGACGAATGGACCGAGAGGCGCCCTGCCGCGTGTCTCACGTCGACTGCGACTCTCCCTGTGTGCCGGCGGGGTTAGCTGACGGGTTCGGTGTGGGAGTCACCTTCCCTCCGAAGAGGGTTCACCCCGGGATCTGGTTCCCCCGCTCCTCCCGATGGGAGGATTTGGCCTGGAGAGAACGTAGCACAGCCGCCACCGGGTGCGCGTTACGATCCCGTAAAATCGGCCCCGAGCCTCATCCCGGAGCCCGCACACCGCGCCGCTGAGCGATGGTGACTTCGCGGTGGCAGGGTGTGCAGAGGACTTCAAGGTTTTCCTGGTGGTGGACGCAGTCCAGCGTGCCGTGCAGCCCGAGCGCCGGGCGGATGTGGTTCACCTGGACTGATGGGAGCTTCACTCGCCTGGCGGCGGAACGGCGAGCCGGAAAGAGACCTCCGCACCGCGCGCAGGCGAACCCGAGCGAGTGCTTGTGGAGCCTCGCGGTCCGGTAGCGGCCGTGGTCATCCCTGCACCTCGGGATCGCGAAGACTTCCGCACGACGGAGCGCGGCCCGGCGGGCGACCATGTAGCGGTGATTCTCGTGCCACCAATTCAGGCATGCAGTCGAGCACCACTTCCGGCGTCGCGGAGGCAGCGGTTGTCCGCACCGGAGACAGCCCGCGCCGGTGGCCCCGATCCCCTGGCAGATCTCCGCGTAGGTACTCAGCGCCTCACTCCCGTCTCTGCGCAGCTTATCTCCAGGCGGTGGCCGAAGAAATCCGGGGACTTGTGGGGAGGGATGGAAGGTGCTAAAGTGCGTAAGCGTGAACGTGCGTTTGCGCCTGGAGTTTGCTATGAGTGACCGGCTGACCGTCGTGTTCGATGACCCTTCCCTGTACAGGCGGCTCAAGGTTCGCGCCGCTGTCGATGGGGCCGCCCTGAAGGACATCATCCAGGAAGCCGTCGCGCAGTACCTCGGTCCTGACCCGGGTGAGGAACTCAAGCCCCTCGACTGGGACGTGTTCGACGCCTGGCAGGCGGACCTTCGGGCCGCGCAGCGCCGGGTCGAGTACCCCGAGGACCTCTCGGACATCAAGAAACATCTCTACTCACTTCCCGAGGAGGAGGACGGGCGCGTCCGGTTCGTCGCCGAAGAGGCGGCGGAGTACCAGTCAGACTGATGCGCGTTTTCGTCGATGCTTCCGCCTGGGCCGCGATGGCACTGCCACGGGATCAGAGCGCGCCGACTGTCCAGCGCATCATGGCAGAGCTGAGACAGGACACCCGGGCCGAGCTGGTCACTACCAACTGGACACTCTACGAAGCGCTTGCCGTGACCCAGCGCGCCGGGAAGGCGTATGCCATCGACCTGCACCGCCGCGCGTTGCGGATTGCGAACCTCGTGTTCGTGGGGCTGCCGACCGAAAAGGAGGCGCTGCGCCGGTTTCTCGACTGGACCGACAAGACTGCATCGGTAGTGGACCATGCGAACGCCCTTGTGGCCGAGGCCGCGCGGTGCGACGCGATCCTGTCGTTCGACGCCGACTTCATCCCGCTCGCCAGGATGGCGGGGATGGGGCTCCTGGGGGTGGGACCTAGCTCGACTTCCCCGGCACGACCGCGTCGACCTCGATCTCGATGAGCATCTCCGGAGTCATCAGAGCCTGGACTTCGACCATCGTGGCCGCGGGTTTGACATCGGCGAAGCACTCGCGATGGGCACGGGTGAACTCCTCCCAGCGGCTGATGTCGGTAACGAACATCCGGGTACGCACGACATCGGTGAAAGATGCGCCCGCTTCCGCCAACGCCTGTCCGATGATCTCGAGGGTGCGCCGGGCCTGCTCGTAGCCATCGCCGGCGCCGTGGACCGTCCCGTCCGGGTTGGCGGATGTCGTGCCTGAGACAAAGACGTGAGCACCAACGCGGACGGCACGGGAGTAGCCCACTCGCTCCTCCCAGGGGCCCCCGGAGGAGATGTGCTTCCGACTCACGCTTCCTCCTGCCAGAGGCCGGGCTGGGCGGTGCTGGCGGGGGCTTCGAGTCCGAGGTGGGCGTATGCGGCGGGGGTGGCCACGCGGCCCCGCGGCGTCCGCTGCAGGAACCCGAGTTGGAGGAGGAAGGGCTCGTAGACATCCATGATGGTGTCGGCTTCTTCGCTGATTGAGGCGGCGATGGTATCGAGGCCGACCGGCCCACCGCCGAACTTGTGGACGATTGCATTCAGGACGGCGCGGTCGGTCTCATCGAGGCCGAGATCATCGATTTCGAGGAGAGCCAGCGCCGCGCGGGCGTTTTCCAGGGTGATGGTCCCGCTGCCCCGCACTTCGGCGAAGTCGCGGACGCGCCGCAAAAGGCGGTTGGCGACGCGTGGGGTGCCGCGTGAGCGCCGCGCAATCTCGTCGGCGACCTCGGCTGGCAGGGGGACGCCGAGCAGCCTCGCGGAGCGGGTGACGATGATCGCGAGCGTTGGCGCGTCATAGAAGTCGAGGCGGTAGACGGCGCCGAAGCGGTCCCGCAGCGGCGGGCTGATCATGGCGTAGCGAGTAGTGGCGCCGACGAGGGTGAAGCGGGGCATGTTGAGGCGCACGGAGCGGGCGCCCGGGCCCTTCCCCAGGACGAGGTCGAGGGCGAAGTCTTCCATGGCCGGGTAGAGGATCTCCTCCACGGTGCGGGCGAGCCGGTGGACTTCGTCGATGAACAGGATGTCGTGTTCGCGGAGGTTGGTGAGGATGGCGGCGAGGTCACCGGGGCGTTCCACCGCGGGGCCGCTGGTGGTGCGAATGGAGACATCCATCTCACGCGCGATAATGTTCGCGAGGGTGGTCTTGCCGAGTCCGGGGGGGCCATAGAACAGTTGGTGGTCGAGCGCCTCGCCACGCTGGCGGGCAGCCTCGATGGCCACGAGCAGGTTCTCTTTGACGCGGTCCTGGCCCGGGAAGTCCTCAAGGGAGCGGGGCCGGAGCGTGGACTCGATTTCGCCATCGTCAGGCGACTCTTCCGCAGCGACGAGGCGGTCGGTGGCGTCGGCCATTGGCGGAGTATAGCGTACGGATGTTCTAGACCGGCGTGCTGGCGAGCCTGCGACCCGCGGGCTT
>CAYPAZ010000097.1:0-8095 GCA_964408835.1 uncultured Anaerolineaceae bacterium | reverse complement strand
TCGCCGTGCAGCGACGTCCGGCCAAGACGGCCGGCGACCGCGGCCTGGAGCTCGCGGCTGGTCGCGTCATCTGCGTTCAGGACTGCAGTGTCACTCTTCCCCTGGAACGCGATCAGGTTCCGCTTCAGCCCGACGTACTCGTCCCACCCGAACTGGTCCAGGTGGTTCGGTGTGACGTTCGTAATCGCCGCCACCGCGGGCGAGCGGTCGGTGTACTGGAGCTGGGTGTGGCTGATCTCCAGCACAACCGTTGTGGCGTCATCCAGCTCGCTGAGCCTCTGTAGCAGAGGCGTCTCGCCGATGTTCCCGCCGACGATGTGGCGTAGCCCGCCGGAAGCGGCCATCGCGCCAACGAGTGCGGTAGTAGTCGTTTTCCCGCTCGACCCCGTGATGCCAATGATCTGGCCCGGGCACAGCTGCAAGAACAGTCGCATTTGGGAGGTCACCGGGATCCCGAGCGCGTTCGCGCGGACCACCCTCGGGTCAGTCCGGAGCACGGACTGCGAAACCGCTAGCAGGTCAAACCCCGCCGGGTCGAGAAGGGGCTGCCCGGTCACGAGTCGTTCGACGCCGTCCGGAGCGGCGGCGCCGGCGGCCGCCAGCGCAGGATCATCGCGAGTGTCGCTCATGGTGACCCTCGCGCCGTTCGCAAGCGCCCAGCGCGCAAGGTCCCGGCCCTCCATTCCGAGGGAGTACACGAGCACGCGCCTGCCGCGGACTTCGGGAGCGTTCAATCCGGCACCGCCAACGCGAGTGCAATTCCGAGCATCGCCGCCACGAACCCGATGACCCAGAACCGCGTGACTATCTTCGTCTCGGCCCACCCCGTGCGCTCGAGGTGACTGTGGAATGGGGCCTGCTTGAACAGCCTCCGCTCCCCCTTCGAAAGCTTGAAGCTCGCAATCTGCAGGATGTCGCTCACCGCCTCGCCCACGAACACGATCCCGATGATCGGCAACAGCAGCCAGTGCCCCGTCATCAGCGCCACAACCGCCAGGCTGCTCCCCAGTGCCAGCGCTCCCGTGTCGCCCATGATGACCTGCGCGGGATGCGCGTTGTACCAGAGGAACCCCAGGTTCGCCCCCGCGATGATCAGCGCGAACGTCGCCACGTACTCCTGGCCCTGGATGAACGCTATCGCCCCATACGCGATGAACGCGATCAGCGTCGTCCCGCCCGCCAGCGCGTCCAGCCCATCCGAGACCGCCACCGCCGAGGTCGTCGCCACGATTGTCGCCACGGCGATGGGCAGATAGAACAGCCCGAGCTGGTACTGTCCAGCCCACGGCACGTTGATCGATTCCACTTCCAGGTACTGGTACAACGCCCACGACGCCCCACACGCCAGCACCGTCGTGAACAGGATCTTGAACCGCCACGAAAGCCCGCCGATGGCCCGGTGTTGGAGCGAGCCAAGGTCGTCGATGAAGCCAGCGGCCCCGGTCAGCCCGATCATCCCCAGCGGCAGCAGGATTGAACGGTGCTCCCACCAGTCCACCAGGAAGGCTGTCACCACGAACGTCGGCACCCAGATGATGAACCCACCGAACGTGGGGGTTCCCGCCTTGGCTGCGTGGCTTTCCGGCTGGTACTCGCTGATACTCTTGCCGAGCTTCTGCTGGCGGAGGATCCGCACGATAGGCCGGCCAATGAGCAGCGCCAGCGCGAATGCCACGCACCCGGCGAACAGTGCTTCTTTCACGTCGTGGCCCCCAGGACCGGAAGAATGGTTTCGAACGCCTGACTGCGGGAGGCCTTCACCAATACCGTGTCGCCAGGCTGGAGGATCTCCGCGACCATCCGCGCGGCCTCGTCCTTCGAAGTCAACCAGCGAGCCTCGCTCAGGCCCGCCGCACGGGCTTCCTCCACGAGCGCCTCGCAGGCCGGCCCCACAGCGACCAAAACGTCGCAGCAGTGAGCCGCCGCAGCCCCAAGGGCGCGGTGCTCGTACTCCTCATGCTTCCCTAACTCCGCCATCTGGCCGAGCAGGGCGATGCGCCTCCCCTCCAGCCCACGGAGCATCCCCAACGCCCCCAGCATCGAGGCCGGGCTGGCGTTGTACCGATCGTCGATGATGGTCGCCCCCGCGTCGGTGTGCAGGATCCGCATGCGGCCTGAGCCGGTGACGTGCGAGATCGCCTCCGTCGCGTCAGCAAGGGTCATGCCCATCGCGAGCCCGACCGAGATGGCGACCAGCGCCGCCGGCACGACATGAACTCCCGGGAACGGCCAGCGGACATCTGCGATTTCGCGCTCAAACGAGACCTGGAACCGCGTGCCCTCCAGACCAAGGTCCTCGACCGGACCCCGCTGGACCGCCGCGCCCTCGGCTTCGCCGAACGTCAGCACGCGGCACGAGAGTTCGCGTGCCGCGGGGCCCACTCGCGGGTCATCTGCATTCAGGATCGCCGTGCCCGAAGGTGGCAGCCAGCGGACGAGTGAGAGCTTCTCCGCCTGGATAGCCTCGATGCCGCCCATCTTCGAAACGTGGGTGAGACCGACATTGAGCACGACGCCGCACTCCGGCTCCGCCACCCGGCACAGCTCCACAATCTCGCCGGGGCTGTCCATAGCCATCTCAAGCACGGAAATGTCGTGGTCGCCCCGGAGGCTCATCAGCGCCAGCGGCAGGCCCTCGCGGGAGTTCAGGTTCCCGCTCGACCGATGCGTTTCGAACCGCGCTCCCAGGACATCTGCGGTCACCTCCTTTGCGGTGGTCTTCCCCACAGTCCCGGTGATCCCTACGACCCGGGCCGGGCACACCCGCCGCCACGCGTTCGCGAGCTGGTGCATCGCTCTGGTTGTGTCAGGCGCCACGATGAGCATCCGGTCGACCGGCACGTCCTTGGGCGCTCGCTCGCAAACCACCGCCACCGCACCGTTCGCGAACGCCTCCGGGACGAAGTCGTTGCCATCGGCGTTCTCGCCCCGGAACGCGGCGAACAGGTCGCCCGTCACGACCAGGCGTGAGTCCGCCGCGCCGCCGGTCACGGGCAGGTCGGCATCGCCCACCACTTCGTAGCCGTGAGAGCGCATTTCGCGCGCGATGAAGCTGGTCGTCAGGTTCGCGCTCATCCGCCCGCCCTCAGGTTCGGGCTGTCGGGTTGGATACCAAGGTAGGTGAGTGCCGCGTCCACCAGCTGCGCGAAGATCGGAGCGGCGGCCGAAGTGCCGGTTATGCCGTCCGGCGTCTCGTCCAGCTTCACCATGATCACGATCTCCGGGTTTTCGACGGGCGCGAAGCCGATGAACGAAGCGATGTCGCGCTCGTCATACCCGTTGAACACCGGCACATTGGCCGTGCCCGACTTTCCGCCCGCTGTATACAGGCGCGGCTTTCCGGGGTAGTACCGCTCCGGTGGCATGACGATGTCTGCCAGCATCCGCCGCATCGTGGCGCTCGTCGGCTCCGAAATGGGGTGCCCGGCGATCTCAGGACGCAGCTCCTCTCGCTGCCCGTCGGCGGTGATGTACGCCTTCACCAGCCGGGGCTCAATGAGGTTTCCACCGTTGATGACCGCGGCGAAGGCCGTGACCATCTGGAGCGGCGTCACGCTGATCGCCTGCCCAAAGGCCTGTGTCGCCAGGTCCACGGGGGACCACGCCGGGTCGGCCGGGGTCCTGAAGATCCCGCCGGCCTCACCATCGAGGTCCACGCCCGTCGGCTCGCCGAAACCGAATGCCTGGAGGTACTGGTGGAACACTCGTGAGCCCATCTGCTGGACCATGTAGATGGCCCCGGTGTTGATGCTGTGCTGCAGCACTCCGGTCATGGTCTGGGCACCGTACACGCGGTAGTCCCAGTTGCGGATGGGGATCCCCTCGACGTACGCGACGCCGACATCGACGTAGCTCGTGCCTGGCGACACAACTCCCTGGTCGATGGCCGCCGCCGCGGTGATCACCTTCATCACGCTGCCGGGCTCGTAGAGGTCGGTCACTGCCCTGTCGCGGAACAGTTCTTGCTGGGCCGGGTCCTCCAGGTTGAGTGTGCTGAACTTCAGCCCCGGGAGGGTGCACATCGCGAGGATCTCCCCGGTCTTCGGCGCCATCATGATGATCGTCCCGCCAGTGGCCCCGTGCTTCGCCACCCCCTCTGCCAGCGCCTGCTCGCAGAGCGACTGCAGGTAGCGGTCGATTGTCAGCACCACATCCTTGCCCGGCAGCGGCGATTCCGTGATCCGCTGTCCGAACGGGATAGGGCTCCCCGTGCTATCGCGCTCGTAGATGGCACGGCCCGGCTTGCCTCGCAGCACGTCGTTATAGAAAACCTCAAGACCGGAGAGGCCGACGTTGTCACGTCCCACGTAACCGACGATCGAGGCGGCGATGTCGCCTTCCGGATGGATCCGTTCGGTGTTTGGGAACGCGATTACGCCGGGGATCCCGCGCTCGAGGAGCGCCTGGCCGGTGTGGTAGGCGACATCCCGCTTCACGACGGCTTCAAGGCTGGAACCTTCTGAAACAGCCTCGCGAAGGGTGCTGGCCTCGACGCCAATCATCTCGCTGAGCTCCGCAGCGGCGAGGGCGGCGACGGAGCTGTTCGCCCAAGCCCGCCGGTCCACATAAACGTCCCACGTATGGACGGTCAGTGCCAGCGGGCTGCCGTTGCGGTCGAGGATCGCGCCGCGCTGCGCATAAAGGATGGTGCCGCCCAGCCGCTCAGTGGTGGCCTCACGCGCGTACTGTTCCCGGTCGATGACCTGGACTTGCACCAGGCGAACGGTGATGGCAATGGCCAGCAGCCCAAGAAGGAATGCAGGCACCCAAACCCGACGGGTAGCGTGAACCCGCTGCTTCGCCATACCGAACGCGCCTCCGGCCCGTCCTTCCGGAGAAGGTCGGGCTCTCTAGTCCGGCAGAAGCGGCAGCCACTGGAATAGCGACCGCCACCACGAGTCGGGCCCGTCCGCTGATGGGACGGGTCCGGGGAGAAACTCTGCCGGGAGCTTCGCCGGCTCTGGGCCTGCTTCGTCGACGCTGATGTAAATGGGCGAAGAAGCGGGACCGAGCCCCAGTTCCAACGCTCGTTGCTGGACGCTGCCCAGCGACGTGAGTTGCGCAATATCGGCTTCGAGCACGCTGACTTCGCCTTCCAGGCGCGATCGCTCGGCCTGGATAAGCTGCAGCTCGTAGCCCCTGGTGGTTGCCGTGCTGTTCTGGATCACCGGCAGGCTCGCGCTTGCCCCGAGCAATGCCAGCGACCCCAGCACCCACCAGTTGACCCTGCGGACGGGGTTCCGGGCATCCCCGCGGGCTCGCGAGCCGGGAAGGCGACGTGCCCTTCCAAGGGGATGATTGATGGCCGCCATTTCAGGCGACCCGTTCGGCGGCACGTAACACCGCGCTTCGCGCACGCGGGTTGCGGGCGACCTCCGAGGATGAAGGCTTCACCGCTCGCCGGCTGAGGAGCCGCAGTGTCGCTACGTGGCCGCAGCGGCACTCCGGCAGCCCTGGCGGGCAGACGCAGTCAGTGGATTCGCGCTGCAAGTAGCGCTTCACCACCCGGTCTTCGAGCGAGTGAAAACTGATCACCACCAACCGCCCGCCATGGGCGAGGTGGGATCCAAAGCCGAGCAGGCCGTGGGCTTGCGGAAGGCCCGCCAACAGCGAGTCGAGTTCGCTGTTTACGCGGATCCGGAGCGCAAGGAAGACCTTGGTGGCGGGGTGGATTTGGGTTCGGCTCCTTACACCCCCCACGGCCTGCTCGACGGCTCTGGCCAATTCCCACGTCGTTGCCAGCGGACGCGCCCGCACGACCGCTTTCGCGATCCGGCGGGACATTCGCTCCTCTCCGTACTCATAGAAGAGGTTGGCCAACGACGCCTCGTCCCAGGTGTTCACGATCTCGGCAGCGGTGATGCCCCCGGATTCCGGGTCCATCCGCATGTCCAACGGCCCCTCCAGCCCGAAGGCGAACCCGCGGCCCGCCGTCCCGAGCTGGAACGACGACACCCCTAGGTCCATGAGGATGCCATCCACCTGGTCGAATCCTTCCCGTGCCGCCAGCGTGGCGAGTTCACGGAAATTGCCGCGGGCGAAGCTCGCTCGTCTCCCACTCGATACGAGCTTCTCCCGCGCCAATTTCAGCGCCTCGCCGTCCTGGTCGATGCACAGCAAGCGCCCCTCGGCCCCAAGCCGAGCCGCGATGGCTTCGCTATGGCCGCCCAGCCCCGCCGTGCAGTCGATGTACTGCCCATCGGGCCGGACATCCAGGTACTCCAGCGTCTCATCCAGCAGGACGGGCACGTGCGTGGGTTCGAGTGTCATCGTTACCACGTTACCCTTCCTTCCCCGGATACAACCCCGGCGATTCGACCGACGCTCGCCGGTTCAGCAGATCCCGCTGCGTCGCCCGCAACTGGTTCTGCATGGCGAGGTAGTCCTGGCGGCTCCAGACCTCCAGGCACGCCATCGCCCCGATGACCGTGACTTCCTTCGGCAGACCTAACAGCGAGATCAGTTGCTCGGGAATCACGACCCGGCCCTGGCCGTCCTTCGTCGCGCGATGTGTGTTCGAGGCGAACGCCCTGTGTGCGTTCCGGGCTTCCTCCGCAGATGTGCCGAAGGACTGGAGCAGCTTGGCCTGCTCCGTCCACCCTTCGTGCGTGTACATCTGGATGCACGGCTCCACACCGAGCACGAGGAACGCCCCGCCGTTGAACTCCTCCCGGAAGTCCGGAGGGATGGGGATGCGGTTGCGGTCGTCGAGCAGGTAGTCCCAGTTTCCGTAGAAGAGCAAGGGTAGACCGCCTCAAAGGGTGCGGGAGGTTGGGCTGGGCATCCCCATCCCTCAGGTCAACAATGGCGAGTGCCCCATTGTGCCCCATTTTCTCCCCCACGCAGTATCAGCTTTGGGAACTCCGCCTGTCAATACATTTATTTGGCGCTTTTATCAGGGAAATCGCGCCCACCCCTCCCCGCGGCTACGATGAGCCCATGGCGCGCGTCGCTATTCTCACCGCATCGGATAAGGGCGCCCTCGGCGAACGCGAGGATCTCTCTGGCGCCCGCGCCCGCTCCCGCCTTGGGGCCGAGGGCCACACCGTCGTCCGTTACGAGGTCGTCCCCGACGACCGCCGGGTCATCGCCGAGACCCTGGCCGCCTGGTCCGATTCCGGCGCCTGCGATGTCATCATCACCACCGGTGGCACCGGCCTCACGCCCCGCGATGTAACCCCCGAAGCCACTCGCGACATCGCCGAGCGGGACGTCCCCGCGCTGCCGCTTGCCCTCGCGCTCAACGGCCTCCAGCACACTCCCTATGCCGCGCTCACGCGCGGGGTGGCGGTCACCCGCCAGTCGACGCTGATTGTGAACTTGCCCGGAAGTCCGAAGGCCGTGGACGAAGGCCTCGAGGTGCTCCTCCCCCTTCTCGACCACATCGCCGAGCTGCTCGCGGGGCCGGTCGAACACGGCGGCCCCGCATGACCTCCCTCCGCGTTGATGTCCTCACGCTCTTCCCCGAAGCGTTCGAAGGTGGCCCCCTCGCAGTGAGCATCATCCAGCGCGCCCGGAACACCGGGCTGCTCGAACTCCATGTGCACGACATCCGTGAGCATGCCACCGACCGCCACCGCTCCGTCGACGACTACCCGTTCGGCGGTGGCCAGGGCATGGTCATGCGTGTCGATGTCCTGGACCGTGCCCTCGCCGCTGTCCAGGAGCAGGACCATGAACCCGCCTACGTGATCTACCTTTCCCCCACCGGCGAACTCCTCACCGACACCATCGTGCGGGAGCTGGCTGAACGTCCGCGCCTGGTCCTCGTCTGCGGCAGATATGAAGGCGTCGACGAGCGCTTCATCGAGCACTGCGTGGACCGGGAGATATCAATTGGGGACTACGTCGTGACCGGTGGGGAGCTCCCGGCGATGGTGCTGATCGACGCCGTCGCGCGCCACATCCCCGGGGCCCTCGGCGATGAGGAAAGCTCTCGGCAGGAGTCGTTCGCCGACGGGCTGCTCGAGCATCCTCAATACACCCGGCCCGCCGACTACAAAGACTGGTCCGTACCCGAAGTCCTGCTCTCCGGCCACCACGCGAACATAGAGAAGTGGAAGCGCGAGCAGCGCCTGGCGCGCACTCGCGAACG
>CAYPAZ010000096.1:0-8257 GCA_964408835.1 uncultured Anaerolineaceae bacterium | reverse complement strand
TGGTCCTCCGCCTTCGGCTCCTGCGGCACCACCGCCACCACCTGCCGCCCGGCGGCCGCGCTCAGCTGCCGCTCAATCGGCCGCGTCCAGGACTGTGGCGATAGCGCGATCACCTGCCCGTGGGTCGCATGCGCCGACGGCGCGAGGTGCATCCCCTCGTCGCGGACCACATGGAGCATGGACCGTGACTCGGCGGCGATGTCGTGGATGGAGCTCTCTTCGCCAATGATGACCACGTTCTCGAACTCGAGCGCGAGGTTTGTGGCTACGTTCGCTGCCGAAAGCGGCATGTCGTCGGCCAGGTGCTCCACGTGGACCTGCTCCGAGGCAAACTCAAGCCGGCGGTCGGCCGAACTGGCGGGGCCCAATACCACAGCCACCCGGTGCCCCGTTACCCGGGCGATCTCCCCGGGCAGGGCGCGGAGCGCAGGGATATCCGGGTCGGCGCAGCAGATCACGTGGATGTTCGACGACCGCATCGCAAGCAGCCGCTCGTTCGCGTGCCGAAGCCGGGCGGCAAGGATGGTCGAGAGCGCTTCGATCAACCTTCCCCGGAGCGGCCCGAGGTCGCCGATGAGTTCCTGGGATGCCGCGCACGTTCGCACTGGCGTGACAGCGGTCACATCGGCCGAGGCAGGGTCCCCGGTCAGGAGCGACATCTCGCCGACGCACTCACCGAACCCCAGGCGCCCGAGCTCGCGCCGCTCGCCTTCTGGCGTGAACGCCGAGACCGAGGCCACGCCGTCCATGATCACCTGGAAGTCGGGGGCAATCTCGCCCTGCGAGACGATGACATCCCCGACATCGAACGTCCGCTCCGACATCTGGGCGCGAAGATCCTCCCAGACGTCGCTTTCCGCGAGATGGAAAAGGGTGCTTGAAAGAGTCCGCGGTTGCGTAGTGTCCCCCCACTCTTGCGAATCTCGCGGAGTGTACGCTATCCCACGCATAGAAACCGCCCCCTTGGGCGATCCGCAGGCGGTGCATCATCACCGTTCTGAGCCCGGCCGCGGACATAAAGTCGTGGCGTTCTTGAATCCCTGAATCCGCTCACTCGTCCTCGCATTTCTTTGTGCGACAATGGCGCTCCCTTCAGGAGGAATCGCGATGGCGATCCAGGTGACACTCATTTCCCATACGGAGAACCCCCTCCGTTCCCTCTACATGGCCTATCGGACCTGCTACAGCGCTCTCACGCCGCAACAGGTCGCCGCTCGCATCGAGGATGAGCGAATCACCGATGCCCAGATGCGCCAGTTCATCGAAGAGCGCCTCAAGACCGGCCACGCCAGTCCGCTCGAACAGGTCCACTTCGAATTCGGCATCTCCGGCGTCTCACGCGCTTTCAGCCACCAGTTCGTCCGCCACCGGGTCGGCATCTCCTTCGAGCAACAGAGCCAGCGCTACGTGACGTACAAGGAAGGCGAGTTCCCCTACACCGTCCCGGCGACCGTCGAGAAGGCCGGAATGGCCGACAAGATGAACGCGCTGTTCGACCAGGTGGGCGAACTCTACGAAGAGATGGTCGCCGCCGGCGTCCCCGCCGAGGACGCGCGTTTTCTCCTGCCCAACGCGACGAACACCAACTTCAAGATCACGGTCAACTTCCAGAGCCTGCTCCACATCTGCGACCTCCGCCTCTGCACGCGCGCCCAGTGGGAGTTCCGCAAGGTGGCGGCGTTGATGCGCTCCGAAGTCGTGAAGGCGGTCCCGGAACTTGGCAAGTACCTCCAGCCCAAGTGCGGTGAGTTCCGCATGGGCTACTGCGACGAAAGCGTGAAGGACTGGGAAGCCTGCCCCATCGGTCGAGTCCGGCCCCATAAGGACGCGCTCTTCAAGCTCTATGACTCCTACCGGAAAGGCGAACTCGCCCCCCTGCGCGAGCAGGACTGGGCAGTCATCGAAGAGCGCGAGATCGAAGGCGTCTCCACCCAGCCGACGTACTGACTCGGTTCACCTGTGATCGCCGGTGATAACAAGGCCCCGCGACCGGGCTCCTTGTTATGATTTCCCGGCCAAAATTATAACAAGGCTGTGCGCCGCGGCCATCCGGAGACCGCGTAGACTGTCCCCACGTTACCTGGAGGGACAGCCATGACCACGGTCCGGACCACGTACGGCACGCTCGAAGGCGTACAGCGCGAGGGGCACCTCACCTTCCGGGGCATCCCTTATGCCGCTCCGCCGGTCGGCGACCTGCGCTGGCGCGCGCCACAGCCGCCGGCCGCATGGCAGGGAGTCCGCAAGAGCGATACGTTCGGCAACGCCTCTCGCCAGAAGACCCACCCCATCCCCGGCTTTGCCGCCAGCGGCCCGCAGTCCGAAGACTGCCTCTACCTCGATATCTACACCCCGGCCGCCGATGACCGCCGCCGCCCGGTGATGTTCTGGATCCACGGCGGTGGGTTCACCCACGGCACCGCCTCTGAGCCGCTCTACGATGGTGGCCCGCTCGTCACCCGCGGCGATGTCGTCGTCGTCGGCATTAACTACCGGCTCGGCGCGCTCGGGTTCCTCTCGCTCATCGACCTGCTGCCCGGCCGCGGCCTCACCGCCAATGCCGGCCTGCTCGACTGCATCGCCGCGCTCGAATGGGTACGCGATAACATCGCGGCCTTCGGCGGCGACCCGGCGAACGTCACGATCTTCGGCGAATCGGCGGGCGCGGCGGCGGTCGGGACGCTGCTCGCGATGCCCGCCGCGAAGGGCCTGTTCCACAAGGCCGTGCTCCAGAGCGGAACTGGCCGCGCCAACACTCGCGAGGGCGGCACGCGCATCGCCGATCTGCTCCTGGCGAATCTCGGCATGGACCGGGCGGGAGCATCCGAACTCCTTACCACCAGCGACGACCGCATCCTCGAAGCCCAGACCGCCATTGCCGCGAAGATGCGGTTTGACGGCGGCCCCCTCTTCGGCCCCGTCATCGACGACGAGAACCTTCCGGACCTCCCGATCAACGAGATCGCCGCGGGCTCAGCGGCCGGCATCCCGGTCATGGCCGGGACGAACCGGGACGAGGTCAAGCTGTTCATGGCAACGGTTCGCCGCGACCCGATCGATGACGAGGAGTTGCTCAACGCGGTCCAGGCTTCGCTCGGCTCTGACGAGGCGAAAGCCGCCAGCCTCGTCGCGGCCTACCGGTCCTCCCGCGGAGCGAAGGGTCTCCCTGACTCCAACCTCGATATTCTCGACGCCATCCAGTCTGATGCCCGGATGCGCATGCCCGCGATCCGGCTGGCACTCGCTCAGCGCGCACATCAACCGCTGACGTACATGTACCTGTTCACCTACCCCTCGCCGGCGCGTGGTGGCTCCCTGGGCTCGTGCCACGCGCTCGAGATGCCGTTCGTCTTCGGGACCCTCCACGCTCCCACCCAGGACCGCTTCGCCGGCAGCGGCCCGGAGGTCGAGGCGCTTTCCCGCAGGATGATGGACGCCTGGCTGTCGTTCGCGCGCACAGGCAGTCCGGGCCACGAAGGCATCGGCGCCTGGCCCGCATACGACGATTCCAGCCGCCCTACCATGGTGTTCGACCTCGAGACCGGCCTCGAAAGCGATCCGTTCGGCGAAGAACGGCGAGCTATCCAGGGCGTCCTCTGACCTGTGCGGAGCGGCCCCGGCTGCCGAATCTAAAGGCATGACGGGGATATTGAAGTTCGGGGTCGCCCTGCCCTTCGCCGTGTTTACGATTGTGGCGTTCGCCCTGGGAGTTGGGGGCGCCGTTGATTGGGCGCCCGCGGCCGCTGCCGCCTTCCTGTGCTACGTGCCGGCGCTCATCGCCTGGCGCTTCTCTCGCTCTCGCTCCCGCGCCCAACGACGCCGCGCCGAACTCGACGCGATCGCCATTCATTCCGGCCGCCGCCAGTCGCCCGGGGTGCATTCCCGCCGCGCTGCTTAGCCCGGGACCCTCACCAGCGCACAGCCCGGAACAGCCACACCGGCTCGGGGATGCCCTTCATCGTCACCGGTCCCAACTCGTCATAGTCCACGCCCCGCACCCCGTCCCCGATTACCCGCAGCGTAGCCTCGGAGAGCACGACCTCTCCGGCCCCCGCCGCGTCGACGATCCTTGCCGCCAGGTTCACGTCGTGCCCCACGATGTCGAGTCCCCGTGGAGTCGGGTGGCCCCAGTGCATGCCGATACGCACCCAGAGCGGGGCCTCGGCAGCCGCCGACCGGTCCTCGAACCGGGCCTGCAGGTCGAGCGCCGACTCAAGCGCGGCGCAGGCATCAGGGAACCATAGCAGTAGCCCATCCCCGAGCTCCTTCACCACCCTGGCGCCTTCCGGCATCCCATCTGCGACCAGCTTCGCCTGGGTATCGAGCAGCGCCAGCGCGGCCGCGTCGCCCTGGAGCGCGTTGAACTCCGTGAATCCGACGATATCCGTGAATGCGACCACGCCTTCGAGCAGGCTGGCCGCCTCAGCAATTGCCGTCGTCGTCACTGGCCGGTCACATGGATCCGCCCGCTGAGCGAACGGATCGCAACCTTCAGGTCGTCCCCTTCCGGGCAGTCACAGAGTGGTTTCGAGCTCCGGCTGGCCAGCCGGGCCCTCGGCCGGACCCCTTCCGGGAGCCGCACGGTCACCTGTCCCGAAAGTGTCTCGACGGCGATATCACCTTCGCCGCCAGCCGTCGCATCCACCGCACCGGATACGGAGCGGACTCGCATCGCCCCCGTCACGTTCGCTGTGACGGCGCCCGATATCGTGGCGCCGGCGAACTCCGCCGCGCTCCCCAGTTCCGCCGTACCGCTCTTCACCGAGATCCGCGCCCTGCCGTCGCACTGGTCGACGACGACCTTGCCAGAGCCCGCCCTTACGTCCGCGTTCGCCGCGTGCCGGATATGCACGTTCCCGCTCAGGCTGCTCACCGCGACATCGCCGAGCCTCCCCGCCAGCACGATGCCGCCGCTGTTCGTCCCCGCCACGAGGTCAGTCCCCAGAGGGCACTGAAGAGCGACGCGGCTGTTCTGCACGGCGATGGTCAGGACGCCCTCGACTACCTCCGCCTTTCCGCCCCCTGACTCAATCGCGAAGTCGCTCCGCTCTTCCGCCAACACGGCTATAGCCCCGCTCACGGTGCTGATGCGGACGCGGTCTATCCCCTCGGCCGGGAACTCCACCCTGCTCATGCGCTGATTAAACCATGCCGGCTCCCCGGGCGGGTCACTGCAGGAACGTCCCCTCCGGGAGCGGCTCCCGGGGCACGTCCTGGCCGGCGTTCACCATGTGCCGGGCCAGCGGCCCCAGCCGCTCGAAGATGACCTCAAGCTCCGCCTGGGGAACAGCGCACTCCACCATCGCCTCGCGCATGTGCCGCAGCCACCGTCCAGCTGCCAGCTCATCGATCACGAACGGGAAGTGGCGAATCCGGAGCCGCGGGTGGCCGTAGCGCCGCGAGTACTCTGCCTCTCCGCCCAGCCACTGGCCGAAGAACAGCTTGAGCCTGGCCTTGCCCGGCTCCAGGTCCGCCGGATAGATCGGGCGCAGGTGCTCATCCGTTTCGACGCGCCGGTAGAACGCCTCGATGATGCGGTCGACGCCTTCTGCTTCGCCGGCCGCGCGGTAGAGGTTCTCCATCCTCTGATTGAAGCACACTCCAGGCCGTGCCGGCGGATTCAGGCTCGGTTAACACCGTCGTGCGAATGCCTGCCACCTCCCACCCGATGCGCTACGGTTCACGCATGCGTATCGGGTGGGCCGCAGTTCTCCTCGCCGGGATGTCGCTGGTGGCCGCGGCGTGCGGCGGCGATTCCCCGGAACCCACCGCCACGCCCGCCCCGCCGACAAGCACCGCATTCCCAACGGCGACCTCGCCCCCGCTCCCGACCCAGCCCGCCGGCTTCGTCCTGCCGCCGGAGGGCCCCGAAGGGCTCGCCTTCTATGACCCCGACCCGCTCCCTGCCGGGCTCAACAGCCGCGTCATCTGGCAGGTCGAGGTCGCAGCCCCGGCCGGGGCGCGAGCCTGGAAGGTGCTCTACCACTCACACGCCATCGACGGCACCCCCATCGCGGTGTCGGGCTTTATCGTCGCTCCCGAGGACGCAGAGCCCGGCGACGACCGCGTCGTGGTCAGCTGGGCGCACGGCACCACCGGTCTTGCCGACCACTGCGCGCCAACCCGCAGCCTCTCACCCGCCCAGGCCATTCCCGGCCTGGCGGATTTGCTCGCCGCCGGGTACGTCGTCGCCGCGACGGACTACGAGGGACTTGGTACCCCGGGAGTCCATCCCTATATCGTCGGCGAGAGCGCGGGGCGAAGCGTGCTCGATGCCGCCCGCGCCGCACGGGAACTCCCGACCGGCGCCGGCAACCGCGTACTGGTGTTCGGCCACTCCCAGGGCGGACACGCGGCCCTCTTCGCGGGGCAGATCGCTCCCCGGCACGCCCCCGAACTGGAGATCCTCGGTGTCGTCGCGGGCGCTCCGGCGGCCGAACTCAGCTCCATCGCCGAAATCCTGCCCCAGACGCCGTTCTTTGGGTACCTCATCATGGCGGGAGCAGGGTTCGACGCCGCCTACGGTGAGTCGAGGCTCCCCACGTTCCTGAATGAAGACGCCCGCGCTCTGCTCGATGTCCTCCAGGACGGCTGCGCCTCCGAGATCCTCGCCACCTTCGCCGGGCTCGACCCCGACGAGGTGATCCTGCGTCTTCCCACGGACGACCCGGAGACGCTCGCGCGCATCGAAGAGAACACCCCCGGCAACGTGGTTATTGAAGCCCCGGTGCTCGTCATCCACGGAACCGCGGATGACCAGATCCCCGCCATCCTCAGCTCGCTCTATACCGACCGGGCGTGCGCCCTTGGGACGACGGTCGACCTGCGCTTCTACCAGGGCGCCGGCCACGGCGGCGCGCTTTCTGAGGCAGCCCCGGAAGTCCTGGCATGGATGGCTGGCCGGGTCTCTGGTGCGCCGGCGGCCAGATCGTGCGGGGCCGTGCCTCTGCCTTAGCCCTCGTCGAAGTCCACCGCCACCGGCAGCGCGGTCCGGCCCCAGTCCTCCAGCGAGCCCGAATAGCCCGGGGCGTACTTTTCGAGCAGCAGCCGGCGCGCGAGCGCATCCTCGGCTTCGCGCTCCACCTCCCGCGCGTGCCCGCCCAGCGCGACACCATCGATGCGCACCATGACTGCCGGCTCCTTGCGGAGATTGCGGACCCAGTGCGATTTGTCCCTGCCGCCGGAGAGCATGTAGAGCACGCCCCCCTCGAGCGCGAACCAGACCTCGATCTCTCGCGGCTCGCCCGACCGTCGGCCTGTCGTCGTGAGATAGCAGTACTGTTGGTCGGCGGCGCCCGGTGGGAATGGCATCAGGTTGCCTCCGCCAGCGAAAGGGAGAGGATCGGGATGCCGGCCACGACAAAGTCATCGCGGTTCTCCGTGACGACGGTCGCGCCCATCCGCCGCGCGACTTCTGTGATCAACGAATCGGGAAGGGACAGCTGCCGGCCCTGCCGCGCGAGGTCGTAGCGGCGCGCCCCGGCCGCCGCCGCGGTGTCGAAGTCTTCCACCCACCAGTGGAAGCGGGCGAAGTACTCGGACCACCTCTCGCGGTGCCCAGGAGGCAGGCCGCTGAAGAACTCCAGGACAACGACCGCCGTCACGCCGACCTCGTCAGGCGAGTCCAGGAGCCGGGCGAAGCGGGAGCTCAGCGGCTCATCCCCTCGCGCGTGCCGAATGAAGGTTGAAGTGTCGACCAGATATCGGGCCAGCGCCGTTCACTCCTCCCAGGGATCCCGGGATTCCCGCGAGGCACGAAGCCACTCGTGCGACGCTTCGGGCGTATCCCAGTGTGGGGCGTCCTCAGCCGAGACACGGCCCGCCAGGGCCTTCGTGAGCTCTCCGAGCGTTGTCCGCCGCAGGTGTTGCTCGACGAGCCCCGCGATGTACTCGCTGCGCTTGCGCGGCCCCACCCGCTGGTCGATCTCCTTCACCAGCTTCTCGGGTAGCACGATGTGTGTGCGTATTGTGCGCTCTTTGTGTGCCGAAGTCATGGGATCAGCATATCACACAGCGCCGCTCTCCTCCCGCACCCGCTCCCACTCCAGTTCCGGATCCTCCGAGCCCAGCCGCGCCGCCGCGGAACGCCGCGACGAGATCCCTGCGCTCACCAGCATCCGTTCGTCGGCCACCTGCCGCGACCGATCTGCCGGGAGCACCGGACCCCACTGGATCACTGGCCGGAGACCCTCGATGTCGAGTCCCGCGAACCGGGACATCAGCTCCAGCATCATCCATGCCCGGCGTTCGTAGACCG
>CAYPAZ010000095.1:0-8284 GCA_964408835.1 uncultured Anaerolineaceae bacterium | reverse complement strand
AACATCACATAACTGAGCACATCCTCGGTGCTCTCCGCGAGGTCACCGGTGTCCGTCCGTGCCGCGTCCATCTCCGGCGGCAGGTCGTCCGCTGGCCGGTGCGTGATCGGCTGCTCGTCCCCGAGGATCGCCTTCAGGACATCCTTACCGATGGGCGCCGGCGTCTGGCCATACAGGCCTTTCGCCAGGTTCTTCGTCTCCTTCGTGACTGTCCCATAACGCTTCCCGGTGAGCACGTTGAGCACCGCCTGGCTCCCGACGATCTGTGAGCTCGGAGTCACCAGCGGCGGATAGCCAAGGTCGGCCCGGACCGCAGCATTCTCCTTCACGACCTCCGGCCACTTGTGCTCCGCGCCCTGCTCCCGAAGCTGGCCCACCAGGTTCGAAATCATCCCGCCCGGGATCTGGTGGGCGAGCACACCGGCGTCGATCCCCAGCAGGTTGCTCTCGAACTTCCAGTACTTCTTCCGTACGTCCTTGAAGTAGGCCGCCAGCTGCCCCAGCTTCTGCAGGTCGAGCCCGGTGTCGAGGTCCGGGTCCTCCGCGAGTGCAGCCACCAGCGTTTCCGTTGCTGGCTGCGACGTGCCCCCCGCGAGCGGGCTCAGAGCGCAATCGATGACATCCGCCCCTGACTGCACCCCCATCAGGTACGCCATCTCGCTGTAGCCCGAGGTGTCGTGGCAGTGCATTTGCAGCAGCACGCCCGGGTGATCCGCCTTGATCCTGCTTACGAGGGCTTTCGCCATCATCGGGCTGAGCAGCCCCGCCATGTCCTTGATGCAGAGCGAGTCCGCACCCATCTCGACCATCCTGTCGGCCAGGCCGGCGAATCGGTCGACCGTGTGCACCGGGCTAATCGTGTAGCACAACGCGCCCTGGACGTGGCCGCCAGCCTTCTTCACGGCCAGGAACGCGGTCTCCAGGTTCCTGGTGTCGTTGAGCGCGTCGAAGATCCGGAACACATCCATGCCGTTCTGTACCGCCCGGTCGCAGAACTCATAGACAACATCGTCCGCGTAGTGCCGGTACCCAACGACGTTCTGGCCCCGAAGCAACATTTGCGTCGGGGTCTTCTTGAGGCGCTTCTTGATTTCACGAAGGCGCTCCCACGGGTCTTCCTTCAGGAAGCGCATGGCGGTGTCGAACGTCGCCCCGCCCCAGCACTCGATTGCGTGGTAGCCGATGTCGTCCATCGCCTCGAGGGCCGGGATCATGTCTTCCGTGCGCATCCGCGTGGCGAGCAGCGACTGATGGCCATCGCGGATGGCCGTTTCCATGATTCCGACTCTTGTCATGAGGCGTGGTCCCGAACGTTCGAAGTACGCCCCGGATGCTACCACGTAGCCTTCCTACAGCCCCCTTCACCCGGATTGAGGGCCCGCCGCCCGAGGCTTAGGATCCCGGGGCGAAGGAAAGGCCCATGAGTCGAGATAAGGCGGCTGCGACATCTGAAGACCGGTCTCGCTGGGAGCGGGAGTATGGTTCCGGCGGCTACAGGGAGAAGTGGGACACGCTGGATGCCGCCGCCGACCTTGTGGGGTTCGTCGCTGCAGGGACCACCCCTGAGGGAGAGACCGCTCTCGACCTTGGCTGCGGGGCGGGCTCCAACAGCGTTTTCATGGCAACTGTCGGGCTTCGGGTCTTTGGCATCGACCTCAGCCGTGCCGCGCTGCTCATCGCGGCGGGCCGCGCGACCGATGCTGGCGTTTCTGTTGGCTGGCAAGTCGGCAGCGTGCTCGCGCTGCCATTGCGCGACCAGTCGATTGGACTGGCTTTCGACCGCGGCTGTCTCCATCACATCGCGCCCGCCGGTTGGCCCCTCTATGCGCGAGAGGTACACCGGGTGCTCAAGCCCCGCGGTCGCTTGCTGCTCCACGGTGGTCGCAACGCCGGTGAAGGCGCCACCTACGCGGTTGATGCGGAGTCAGTGAGCGCGGTGTTCCCGGCGGCCGGCTTCCAGGTAGGCGAGGTGCTGCCCCTCACAAGCCGGTCCGACTCCGGAAGCATCCCTGCCAGCCTCGTCCTCCTCACCCGGGATTGAATCAAGCCCGCCACGTCCCGCCCCTCACGCCTCCCACAGCCCAAGGTGCTCCGAGTGCTCGTCGAAGTGCGCCAACCCCGACGCCTGCAGCAGGCGGTTCCCGATCTTCGGCCTACCCTCCTGTTCCCCGAACTTGTCCTCCCCCAGCGCCTCCGCCGCCGCCTTGTAGCCCGCGTACGCCGTGTCGAACTCCACCAGCGCCGAGGTCCGGTTATCTTGCGCCTTCGCCGCGAACTTCTCGTTCCACGCGTCCGCGTCGCTGTAGTCCACCCCCTCCGGCACCGGTCGCTCGCCCCGCCCAACACGCTCCATCGCGCCCGAGATCTCCTTGAACCAGCCGGCCATGTGCGCCAGCACGTGGTTCAGGTTCCACTCCCCGAGCCTGGCCTCATCCCAGCTTCCGTCGGCCACCCCGTCGAGCCGTGAGCGAAACTCCTGGTACTTCGAATCCAGAGTCCCGATCGCTTCTGACTTCTCCATGGCTGTCCTCCTTGGCCAGCACACGATACGACGCCCGGGGGAGTGGTGGGTGGCCCCCGCCCGGATTGCGAGGCAATCGTTACTCGATGCCCGCGATCTTCTTCGCGTACTCCACGACCCGCCGGCCGTCGTAGGCGCGGGAGATCATCAACTTCTCGGCCTCCAGCGAGCCCTCCGCATGGATCGCGAGGACCGCGTGGTACCCCCCGAAGTCCCCGGTTGTCAGGTCACTGACCATGTTCATCGCCAGCGTGCGCGTCTCGCCGTCGACTCCCGCCCGGCCACCGAGGTACTTGCGCAGGAGATCCCCGGTCTCCGGATTCTGAAAGTCCTCCACCCCGGGGCCGGTCACCAGCATTCCGCCGGAAATGTCCTGCACGTGCTGGAGTGCCTCGTGATAGTTGTGCGCGAAGTGGTACTTCGCCATGTTCACGGTCAGCGCGTCCGGTGCGTAGATCCCGGTCTCGTCGGGCTTCCCGCGGAGCGCGGACATCTCGATCAGCGCGCGGAGCGTCTCTGCGTAGCTGATGAGCCACACCAGCTTTTCGCGTACGTGCGCCGCCTTCTGGATGCCGTTGTAGTCCGCCATCAGCAGCCCCGAGCCGATGAGTGCATCGACCAGCGGTAGCTTGTAGGAGATTGCGGTGAAGCGGTGGTACTCGACGAAGCCCAGCGCCAGCGGCGCGCAGAAGTCGTACTCGCCCGCCATGAACACCCGCTCCCAGGGCACGAACACGTCGTCGAAAATGGTGATGGTCTCCATCATCTTTCGGTCCGCGCTCAGGGGATTGTCGAACGTCTCCTTGAGTGAGCCGCCGTATGGGCTCGCCACGAGCTTGAGTCCTGGGGTGTCGACCGGGATCGCGAACGACACCGCGTAGTCCTTGTCCTGCTCCGCCATGGCTCGCGTCGGAAGCACGATCAGCTCGTTGGTGTTCGTTGTGCAGCTCGTGTGGATCTTCGCCCCCCGCACCACAACCCCATCCTCCCGGCGCTCGACGATCCGCGTGTAGTAGTCGGGGTTCGGCTGCGTGGTCGGGCCTTGCGAACGGTCCCCCTTCACATCGGTCTGCGCCACCGACATGGTGAGATCGTTGTCCCGGCAGTGGCGATAGAACTCCTCGACCCGCTCGAGGTAAGGCGTCTCGTACTTCCTGTCGATGTCGCGGCAGATGCGGTGCAGAGCGAACAGCGCGTCCGTCCCGATTTCTTTCACCAGTGGCACCAGCGTCGCGCCCATCCCCGTTGATGCCTCGATGAGGTTCGAGCGGAGCTGCAAGTCCTCCACCGAGCGCGGGATCTTGAAGTAGCGGCTGTAGGGCTCGCCTTCACCCGTCACCACCGCGAGGTCGCGGTGCGCCGGTTCCTCCGCCATCTCGTAGTCGACGCACGCGTGCTTCACGGCTTTCTTGATCACCGGGTGGGTCGTCACGTCGGCCACCCGCTCGCCACGGTAATAGACCGTCCGGCCGTCCTTGAGGGAATCGATGTACTGCTGGGGAGTCCGCAAACCCATGAGGCCAATACCTCTTCCGTTGGATTGCCAGCGGCGATTTTGCCGTGGCGCAGGCATAATACAGCCAAACGCTCGTTTGGCATGGCGTTTGCAGCCTAGCCCTGGAGGTGCGCCTCGGTGCCGTAGTGGATATCCCGCACTGCGAGCCGGTAGCCCTCCGCGTCCTCGTCCGAATAGCCGAGCTGCAACAGCGCCTGGTGCATCAGTTCCAGCCCGCCTTCGAACTCGGGCACCACCACCTCCTGCACGTTCAGCTCCTCGATGAGTCCCAGGTCGCTCCGTCCATGCCCACGCACCACGATGGGCAGCGTCGGCGCAAGGCGCCGCGCGTTAGTCACCGCCAGGTACATCGAAGTCTCGTCAGGCAACGCCACGACCAGCAGTGCGGCGGTTTCCAGCCCCGCCTGTCCGAGCACCGCCTCGCTGCCCGCATCACCCCAGACCACCGCCCGGCCCGCCTTCGCGAGCCGCCGCGCCCGGTCCACGTTGGACTCCACAATCACGAACGGCACGCCGGCGCTGTCCATCGCATGCCCGGTCAACTCTCCCACGCGCCCGAAGCCCACGATGATCACATGCCCCGTCTGGAGAGCGGGCGGAGCAGGCATCGGGCCCTGCCGGTCGAGGTATCGCCACACGGGCCCGAACTGCTGCAATGCCCGGCCGCCCTGCGGCACCAGCCGGAACAGCAGTGGGTTCAGCACGATCGAAGCGACCGCCGCTGTCAGGATTACGTTGTACTCGCTCACGTTCAGGATCCCCAGCCCGAACCCAGCGCTCGCGATCAGGAACGAAAACTCCCCTACCTGCGCGAGGCCGGCCGCCACCGTCAGCGCCACTCTGCCTGAGTGCGGGAACAACGAGAACAGCGCCACCACCGCAACCGCCTTCCCGACCACGATCATCCCGATCATCGCCGCCAGCAAGCCGAAGTTCCCGTCCAGCTCCCTCGGGTCGACGATCATCCCGACCGAGACGAAGAACAGCGCCGCGAATGCCTCCCGTAGCGGCACAACGTCCGCGGCCGCCTGGTGACCCATCTCCGTTTCGCTGATCACCACCCCCGCAAGGAACGCTCCCAGCGCGATGGAGACATCGAAGGCCGTGGAGCTCGCCGCGATCCCAAGCGCCATCGCCACAACCACCAGGATGAACAGCTCGCGGGATCCCTGCCGCGCCACCAGCAAGAGGAGCCGCGGCACAATCCACTGGCCCCCGATGAGCACCAGGGCCACGAACAACGCTGCCCGCCCAAGCGAATCCGCGGCATCGCGCACATCCAGGTCCTCGACCCCACCCGCAATCGTCGGCAAGAGGGCGAGGAACAGGATGGTCGCCAGGTCCTCCACGATTGACCAGCCGATGGTGATTCGCCCCGGCACCGACTGCACAAGCCCGTGGTCCACCAGCGACCGGGCAATCACCGCCGAGCTGGACATGCTCATCGCCAGCCCCACCACGATGCCCGCCTCCAGCGAGCCCCCCAGCGCCGTCGTGATCCCGATCCCCGCCGAGGTCATGATCGCCATCAGCAGCAGTGAACCCGGGATCGCAACGCCCTTGACGCCGAGGAGGTCCTTCAGCTCGAAGTGCAACCCCACACCAAACAGCAAGAAGATGACGCCGAGTTCCGCCACCTGTTCCAGCGTCTCGATGTTCGCGTTCCAGCCGGGCGTAAACGGGCTGATCAGGAACCCGGCTACCAGGTACCCCGCGATCGGCGGAGCCTTCAGGAAGCGGGCGACAACGCCACCGCAAAACGCGAGTCCCAACGCTACAGCGATGTTCCTCAGGAGTTCCGAGTCGCCGTCCACCGCCTGAGTTTACCCGGAGATCAACCCTCGGCCCGGAGGTCGGCGGCGGCAGCCTCACATGCTGCGCAGAAGACGGATCCGCTCTTCGACCGGTGGGTGGGTGTTGAACAGGCCGTTGAGCGCGCTCGAGTGCTCCTTCAGCGGGTTCTCGATGTACAGGTGGGCTGTGCCCTTGTTCGCAACCTCGAGGGGCTCATGGTCGCCCGCGATCTTCTCGAGCGCGCGAGCCAGGGCCTGTGGGTTCCGGCAGAGCAACGCACCGCTGGCATCGGCTAGATACTCCCGCTTCCGGCTGATCGCCAGTCTGAGCACCTGCGCGATAAGTGGCGCCAGCACTGCCGCGACGATCGCAATCAGGAGGATGACCAGCGTCGCCATCCCGCCACCCTTGCCCCGGTTGCTGCTGCGCCGTCCTGACCCGAGGATCGTGAACCGCAGGAAGAGGTCCGAGATGATAGCCACAAGACCAACGAGGACGGTCGCGACCGTCATCACCCGGATGTCGTAGTTCCCGATGTGCGAAAGCTCGTGGGCAATCACGCCCTCAAGTTCAATCGGCTCGAGCTTGTCCAGCAGTCCCCGGGTCACCACGACGTGCGCATGCTCCGGGTCGCGACCCGTCGCGAACGCGTTGGGCGCCGAGTCCTCGATCACCCACGTCTTCGGCATCGGCAGCCCCGCACCGATCGCAAGGTTCTCCGTCCGCCTCACAAACTCCCACTCCTCCTCCTTGGTCACCTCGTGCGCTCCGGAGATCGACAACACCACCGCCGTTGACGCGAAGTACGAAACCAGCGCGTAGATGATCAGCACGATCCCCACCACCCCCAGCACCCCTATGGGAGCCCCGAAGCTGTAGAGGATGAGCGAGAGCAACCCACCCACCAGCGCCACGAACAGGATCATCAACAGCCACGTCTCGCGCTTGTTCGCCGCGATCCGGTCGTACACCAGGACGGCGCCGGGAGCATGGGTCATGCGGCCACCGCCGCCGTGAGCTGAGCGAACTCAACCCCCTGGACTGGACCGGGTGCGGTCATCCGCGCGCGAGTCGTAAATCTCTCCACGACCTAAGTCGTGGAGAAGCTGACTGTCACTTCGTCCGCGGCCGCGGCGTCCGGCGCCTCGTAGAACTCGGCCGGCTGGAAGTTGAACATTCCCGCAATGATGCTGCTGGGCACCGTCACCGTCCGCTCGTTGTAGCTCCGGACGTTCGAGTTATAGAACTGCCGGGCGTACGCGATCTTGTCCTCGGTGTCCGTCAGCTCGCGCTGCAACTCGAGGAAGTTCTGGTTCGCTTTGAGGTCCGGGTAGGCTTCCGAAACGGCGAACAGCGAACGGAGGGCTCCGGTAAGGATGTTGTCCGCCTGCGCAGCCTGTGCCGGCCCCTGCGCGTTCTGCAACATCGACCGAGCCTGTGTCACACGCTCGAACGTCTCGCGCTCGTGGGCTGCGTAGCCCTTCACGGTCTCCACCATGTTCGGGATCAGCTTCAACTTGCGCTGCAGCTGCACGTCGATGCCAGACCACGCTTCCCGGACGCGCACACGGGCCCGCGCAAGGCCGTTGTACATCCCGATCACCCAGAAGATCACAATCGCCAATACCACGACGATCACGATGACCGTTATCAAGACACCCATCCCGGACAGACCCCCGCTGAGACTGCGCGTATGCTAGCACAGCACCTGGTTGCAACCCCACCGAGCGAAGCCATGCCCCTCCCCTTCAGCCCTCCCATCGACCCCATGCTGGCGAAGCTCACCGCCTCCATCCCCGAAGGCGAACGCTGGATCTATGAGCCCAAGTGGGATGGGTTTCGCACCCTCGTCTTCTTCGATGGAACTGAGCTGTACCTCCAGTCGCGTGACCTGAAGCCGATGAACCGCTACTTCCCGGAGGTCGTCTCGGGTCTGGCCGCGGTGCTGCCCGGGCCGGTGGTGCTCGACGGCGAACTCGTCATCGCCGGCCAGGATGGCCTCGACTTCGACTCCCTCCAGATGCGTATCCACCCCGCCGAGTCGCGCGTCCGCAAGCTCGCCGCCGAGACCCCGGCGTCGTTCGTTGCCTTCGATGTCCTTGCCATCGGCGAAGAAGACCTCCGCGCAGTCCCCTTCGGTCAGCGTCGCTCCCGCCTTGAGACCTACCTCCGGGGCGTGCCGCCGCCCGTGCACCTCACCCCCGCCACAACGGACCGCGCCGTCGCTCAGGACTGGTTCGACCGCTTCGAAGGCGCCGGGCTCGATGGTGTCATCGCCAAGCCCGCGGATGGGAAGTACCAGCCTGGCGCGCGCGCGATGGCCAAGATCAAGCACCTCCGCACAGCCGATTGCGTCGTCGGAGGATTCCGCTGGTACAAAGAAGAGGAAGGGCGCGCCGTTGGCTCGTTGCTCCTCGGCCTCTACGACGCTGAGGGAGTGTTCCACCACGTCG
>CAYPAZ010000094.1:0-8308 GCA_964408835.1 uncultured Anaerolineaceae bacterium | reverse complement strand
CGGCGGCGGGTCGGCAAACGCGGCGGCGCGGAGCCGGTCGACGCCGGTCGAGGCCGCGGCTGCAGCTTCGTCGGAGTAGGTGGTGGGTGTGCGGTAGTGGCCCTGGAGGAAGAGCATCCGGAGGGCGTCGCCGCCGTGGCGTTCGACGGCATCCGTGAGCGAGACGACGTTCCCAACCGACTTGGACATCTTGTCGTCGCCGAACTGGAGCAGGGCGCAATGGATCCAGATGTTGGCGAAGGGTTTGCCGGTGAGAGCTTCGCTCTGGGCGATCTCGTTTTCGTGGTGGGGGAAGATGAGGTCGGCGCCGCCGCCGTGGATATCGATCTGGTCGCCGAGGATGCCGCGAGCCATTGCGGAGCATTCGATGTGCCAGCCGGGGCGGCCGCGGCCCCATGGGCTCTCCCACGAAGGTTCGCCGGGCTTCATCGCCTTCCAGAGGGCGAAGTCGAGGGGATCTTCTTTGTGCTCGCCGGGATCGACGCGGGCGCCGGAGAGGAGGTCATCGACGTTTCTGTTGGAGAGCTTGCCGTAGTCCTGCTTCTTGCGGACGCGGTAGTAGACATCGCCGCCGGCGGGGTAGGCGTAGCCGTTCTCCACCAGGCCATGGATGAACTCGATGATGTGGGGCATCTCCTCGGTGGCCCGGGGATAGTGGGTGGCGGGGAGGATGTTGAGCTTCTTGAGGTTCTCCTGGTAGCGGCCGCTGTGCCTCGCGGCGAGCTCGGCTACGGTCACGCCCTCAGCGTTGGCGCGGTCGATCAGCTTGTCGTCGATATCGGTGAAGTTCTCGACGTGGACGACGCGAAGGCCGCGCCACTCAAGGTAACGGCGGAGCGCATCGAAGATGACGGACTTGAGGGCGTGGCCAACGTGACTTTCGGAGTATGGGGTGATCCCACAGACGTACATGCGCACGGTATCGCTGCCATCAATGGGGACGAGGTCCCTGGGGCCACGTGAGAGGGTGTCGTAGATGCGCATCGTGTTGAGAGGTTACGGCATGAGTAAGGCAACGGTCAGGAGCCGGGTCAGCCACACGCGACCAATTGGACGCGATCGGCCATAGTTACAGCTTATGAGTCGCACCCAGGGTCCCGGGCCAGCGCGTTGGAAGACGCCGGCGTTCGTGCTGCTGGCTGTCTGGGTGAATCTGCTGGTGCTGGCCGCGATGCTGAACGTGTTCGTCGCGCAGCCCGCTGCGAATGGCGACAGCATCGTCCCGGCCTACGGCGACGGCGACAACACCATCGCCATCAAGGTCGGTTCGCCGGGACGTGGGGACCAGGCGACCTTCGAGGATCGCGAAGGAGAGACGCGCATCGGGATCGTTGCCGGGGTGCCGGGTGACCGGGCTGAGGTGGTGGGCGGGAGTCTGCTTGTGAATGGCCAGCCTGTCCCCCAGCTCGAGGAAGCGGGCGCGCAGGTGGAGGAAGAGGACCCGGTTGAACTTGGGGACCAGTACCTGATGGTGCGGGTCACCGCGGCCGGCACCGAGCGGTACCTCGTGGACGGCGTTGGCGACCGCGTGATCGGGGCGGTCTCGGGCGACCACGTCAGCGGCACGGCGATGACCATTCTCGTCTCGATTCTCGGGCTGCTCGTGGCGATCTCGCTCGGATGTGCGGTCTGGGCCGGCTGGCTGGCGCACGCGAAGGGACGATCGTGGGGTTGGGGGGCGCTGGGGTTCGGTATCTGGGGCCCGGGGGTGCTGATCGTCTACAAGTGGGTGAGTCCGGCGGGCGGCCGACCGTGACCCTCCAGCGCCAGCTGACGATTGTGCTCTTCTTCTTGCTGGCGCTGGCCACCAACCCGATCGCGCTCGCCGTGCTGATCGACCAGAACCTGGACCTGGCGGTGCTCGATGGCACATCGATGGAGCCGACGGCCTCGACCGGTGACATCTATGTGGGTGAGCGTTTGACCTATCGATTCCTGGACCCTCACCGCGGAGACATCGTCTCGCTGCGACAGCCCGGGGAGGATGGGACGCTGCTGCTGAAGCGGATCATCGCGGTGCCCGGGGACACCATCGAGATTTTCGAGGGCGTGGTGTACCTGAACGGCGAGCGGCTGGAGGAGGGGTACATCCACGGGAGGTGGGGAGGCACGATGGGCCAGGTGACCCTCGGAGCCGGGGAGTACTTCGTGATGGGGGACAACCGGGACGTGAGCCTGGACAGCCGGCGGTTCGGGCCTATCACGCGGGATGCGATCGTGTCCCACGGTATCGGGCAGGCGTTCCCGCTGGGCAAGGCGAGCCTCGTCGCGATGACGCTGTTCGCCACGCGGGTCTCGGGGGTGATCCTGGTCTCGGCGGTGGCGTGCTGGGCGGTGGTGCAACTGGCCGTGGAGCGGCGGAGGTCGGCCGGGTGGGGCGTGGCCGGGTTCCTGTTCGGGACGCTGGGGTGGTGGTTCGCCTACACGTTCCTGACGGAACGGCCGAAGGAGGCTGTGGCGGTTAGTGTCGAGGCGCCGCCGCCGTTCTAGCTAATTCCGGACCGGGGGCTCATCCGCGTGCTGGCTCACGTGGATGCCATCAAGGTGTTCTTCCAGGTGGGCAAGCGAGTGGCGGAGTTCATCGACCTTCCGGTCGAGTTCGTTCAGCCGCTCCCACTCGGGGTCGGGAAGGCGCTGGATGACCCCGTTGCTGTCGTCGTGGAAGGCGACGATGTGCCCGGGCACGCCGACGATGGTGGCGTTGGAGGGGACGTTGGTGACCACGACCGAGCCCGCGCCCACGCGGCTGTTCTCGCCGATTTCGACCGCACCGATGATCTTTGCGCCCGCCCCGACGGTGACGCCATCGCGGAGCGTGGGGTGGCGCTTCACCTTGCGGGTGCTGGTGCCGCCGAGCGTGACGCCCTGGTAGAGGGTGACATCGGCGCCGATCTCGGTGGTCTCGCCGATGACGACGCCCATGCCGTGGTCGATGAAGAAGCGCGGGCCGATGCGCGCGCCGGGGTGGATTTCGATGCCGGTGAGGAAGCGGGTGAGGTGCATGATGCCCCGGGGAAGGAGGGGCACGCCGAAGGTGGTGAGGGCGTGGGCGAGGCGATGGGCGAGGCGCGCGTGGAACCCGGGGTAGAAGAGCGCGACTTCCAGACCGTTCTTCGCGGCGGGGTCGCGTTCGAGGGCTGCCCGGATATCTGCCTGGATCTCACGAAGCACTGACACAGTGTATCCACCTTAGAGAGTCCCTCTCCACGCTTCAAGGCCGCCGACACTAGACTGCCGCACCAGCGCGAACTGGAGGCGCATGTCCAGATGAGTAACCTCAGCGGAGCCGTGGGTGGTCAACCGCCCGAGGCATGGGCTTGAGCGCTCAGTTGCCCGGCCAGTGCGTGGCGTCGACGAGTTGCTGGAGCCGGTCCGAGATCCGGACTTCGTACTCTGCCTGCTTCGACAGTGAGCGCAAGGGGGCGGGGAGCCACATCACAGCGCGCTCGCGGCGATGGCGCATGGCCTCCAGTGACTCGGGCTTGCCGAGGCGCCGTCCGCCGGCCATCACGCGTTCGAGGAGCGGACGCGCCCCGTAGGGCAGCGTCTCATCGGCGAGGGCGATGACGTCGTGGGTGGCGGTGGATTCCCCCTCAAGGCGGAAGACCTGTTTGTGGCCGGGCAGGGTCACTTTCCCGGGGGAGCGCTTCATCTTGGGGCCCCGGGCATCCTGGACAAGCTTGTAGACCGCCCCGAGGGACGGTGCGTCCCCGCTGGTGCCCAACTGCGTGCCGACGCCGAAGCCATCGATGGGCGCACCCGCTGCCAACGCCTCGCGGATGCGGTATTCATCGAGGTCGCCGGAAGCGAACACCTGGACATCGCCGAGGCCGGCCTTATCGAGGATCGCGCGGACCTTCTTCGAGAGCTGCGTGAGGTCCCCTGAGTCGATGCGGACGGCGCGGACGCGGATCCGTTCCGGCTTGAGTTCGCGGGCGACCTTCGCGGCGATGCGGGCGCCGCGTTCTGTGTCGTAGGTGTCGATGAGGAAGGTGGCGCCGTCGGGGAAGTCGCGGGCGTAGGCGCGGAAGGCATCGGCTTCGTCTTCGAAGGAAAGGACGTAGGAGTGGGCCATGGTGCCGTTGACGGGGAGGCCGTACTCACGCCCGGCCAGGAGGTTGGAGGTCGCGGCGGCGCCGCCGATGTAGGCCGCGCGGGCGACCTTGAGGGCCGCGTCGGCGCCGTGGTCCCGGCGGCCGCTGAAGTCGACGTAGGGGCGTCCCTCGCAGGCCAGGGTTATGCGGGCCGCCTTGGAGGCGATCATCGTTTGGAAGGCGATGGTGTTGAGGAGGTAGGTTTCGACGATCTGCGCTTCGATGAGCGCGGCGGTGACGCGGAGGAGCGGTTCCCCGGCGAACGCGACTTCGCCTTCCGGAATTGCCCAAACTTCGCCGGTGAAGCGAAGGTTCTCCAACTGGGCGAGGAATCGGTGGTTGAAGATGCCGAGCGACCGAAGGTAGGAGATGTCGTGGGAATCGAACTGGAGCTGTTCGAGGTAGGTCAGCGCATCCTCGAGCCCGGAGACGACGAGGAAGTTGCGGGATGGTGGCAGCGCGCGCACGAAGAGGTCGAACGTGGCGGGCTGGTTCATGCCCTGCGAGAAGTAGCTCGCGGCCATGGTGACCTCGTACAGGTCCGTGAGGAGCGCCCGGTCAGCTCTGCTCATGCTTCTATCACGACCCCGGCGCGACGCATGGCGGCGATGGCTCGCGAGCCGTCGCCGGGGTTGAGGTCGACGGGCCGGATGCCGCGCGCGAGGACGGTTGTGTGGAACCCCTTCTTCGCCGCGTCGATGGCGGTGTCTTTGACGCAGTAGTCGGTGGCCAGCCCGGCGACCACGACGCGCCTGACCCCGGCGTCTTTGAGGAGCGAGCCGAGTCTGGTTTCGTCCGTCGCGCCGGTACGAGGGTCGCGGACCGTGAAGCCGCTGTAGCCGTCCTTGCCATCGGCGCCCTTGCGCACGACTTCGCCATCGACATCGAGGTCCTTGTGGAAGCGGGCGCCCCGGGTGTTGCGGACGCAGTGGACGGGCCATACGCCGCCGTCTTTGGCGAAGTGGGGGGTATCGGGCGGGTGCCAGTCCTGCGTGTAGACCACGAGTGCGCCCGATTTTCGCGCCCGGGCGAGCTCCGCGTTCACGAACGGGACGACGTCCTCACCGCCGCGCACGTAGAGGCTGCCACGCGGGTCGGCGAAGTCGTTCTGCAGATCCACGACGAGGAGCGCAGTGCGCTTGCCATAACGAACCATCGAGACGCCTCCGGACAGCTAAGCGTACAGGGTGACGCCGGGTGAAAAGCAATCCTGTCGATGGTTCAAGATGGAAAGAGGCCCGGGGCCGGCCGCCGACCGCCCCGCCGGCGAACTGGTTGACCCGGGCCGCTTCTCAATATTGGCGGTGGGCGAGGGGCGCGCCTACGGCCGATCGGGGCCGGTTTCGGGTGCCAACCGGCCCTTCTTTTCGCCGACCGGGGCAGGAGGGGATCCGGTAGGGCGGTGGGGGAAGAGGAGCGAGGCGGCGATGGTGGAACCGAGGATCGCCACGATGACGCCAAGGCTGAGGAGGGCAGGGGGGTGGACGACATCGACGAGGAGCATCTTGATGCCCACGAAAACGAGCAGGGCCGCCAGTCCCGGTTTGAGAAACCGAAGCTCCTGGATCGACCCGGCGACCACGAAATAGAGGGCCCGCAGGCCAAGGATGGCGAAGATGTTGGACGTGAAGACGATGAACGGGTCTGAGGTGATGGCGTAGATGGCGGGGATGGAATCGACGGCAAAGACGACATCGCTGGTTTCCACGAGGATGAGCACGAGGAAAAGCGGGGTGGCAAAGAGCACGCCGTTTCTCCGGACGAAGAAATGGTGGCCCTCGTAGCCTTCCGTGGTGCGGATGAATCTCCTGGCAACGCGCAGGGCAGGATTACGGGTGATGTCGGGGTGCTGGTCGCCGCTGCGGAGGAACTTGATGCCGGTGAAGACCAGGAAGGCGCCGAAGACGTAGACGATGAGGTGGAGCGTGGTGATGAGGAACCCGGCCGCGGCAATGAGCAGGGCGCGCAGGACGACCGCCCCGACCACGCCCCAGAACAAGACTCGGTGCTGGTACTGGGCGGGCACGGCGAAGGCCGAGAAGATCAGGAGGAAGACGAAGATGTTGTCGACGGCGAGGGACTTTTCGACGAGGTAGCCGGCGGTCCACTCAATCCCGGCCTGCTTGCCCATGGCGACATAGACGCCGGCGTTGAAGATGAGGGCCAGCGCGATCCAGCCGACGCTCCAGTTGATGGCTTCGCGGCGTTTCACGACGCGGGCGTGGCGGTTGAACACGAAGAGGTCGAGCGCGAGCATCCCTGCGACCAATGCGAGGAACACCGCCCACGGCAGGACAGTGAGGAACAAAGCGAGAGCCTCCCGCGATCCGGTGGTGGAATGACCCCGGCCGCATCCGTGACGGATGTGTGCCGGGTCTCACCGGACGAGGCGGGTGCCTCGTTGAGCCGCCGGCGCTCGCTCGGAGCACGTACTGACGGCGACTCTCACCCCGGGGGTGGGGTGCGGTTACTCCCCCGTAACGCCTTCCAGCGTATCAGATCTATCGGTGCTTTCGCTGCGGCGGAATAGTAGCTACCGTTTCGGGGCTGGAACCAGGAGGAGTGCGATGGAGTTTCGCGACACGACAGAGGAAGCAGCCTTCCGCCGGGAGGTCAGCGCATTTCTCGACCAGGAGTGGTCCGAGGAGATGACGAACCGGTCAGTGGAGTGGGGGCTGTTCAACGCCGGGGGCGGACGGCGGATGAACGAGGAGCTTCGCAAGTTCTACGGTGAGTGGACGAAGAAGCTGAACACGCGCGGGTGGGGGGCTCCGGCGTGGCCGAAGGAGCACGGGGGTGGGGGCTTGAGCGTAAAGGAGCAGTTCGTCCTGGCGGAGGAGTTCGCGTGGCGGCGGGCTCCGCGGATGGGGGGCATCGGCCACGGGTGGGCCGGGCCGACGATCATGGTCTATGGGACCGAGGAGCAGAAGGACGAGTACCTGCCGAAGATCATCAGCGGGGAGCACCAGTGGTGCCAGCTGTTCAGCGAGCCCGGCGCCGGTTCGGACCTGGCGTCGTTGCAGACGCGGGCGGTGCGGGATGGCGATGACTACGTGGTGAACGGCCAGAAGATCTGGACTTCGGGGGCACATGGGGCGCACATGGGGATCTTGATAGCGAGGACGGACCCGGATGCGCCGAAGCACCGGGGCATCAGCTACTTCATGGTGGACATGAAGACGCCGGGCATCACGGTGCAGCCGCTGGTGAACATGCTGGACTCGCACGAGTTCAACGAGGTGTTCTTCGAAGATGTGCGCATCCCGGCGAAGAACCGGCTGGGCGAAGAGAACCGCGGCTGGTACCTGGCAACGACGACGCTGGACTTCGAGCGCAGCGGCATTGCGACGAGCGTAAGCCACCAGCTCATCGTGAAGGATATGGCGGCGTTCGCGCGGGACCGGCGGGCGGTGGGGCAGCGGCCGGCGCTGAAGACGGAGCTGGCGGACCGCGCAATCGAGGCGCAGGTGGAGGCGCTCATCTGCTACCGGATCATCTCGATGCAGGAGCGGGGCGAGATCCCGAACAAGGAATCGTCGATCGCGAAGCTGTATTCGAGCGAGCTGGACGTGCGCCTGGCGGTGACGGCGATGCACATCGCGGGGATGCACGCGCAGGTCAACGAGCAGCGGTGGGAGCAGTCGCTGGGCGGGCGGCTGGCGCGGTTCTACATGCACAGTACGACGAGCCCGATCGGGGGCGGGACGAGTGAGATCCAGCGGAACATCATCGCGATGCGTGGCCTGGGGTTGCCGCGCGGGTAGGGCCTGCCTGTGGTGGGGTTTGCTACACTCGTTGCATGGCAACGGTGACGCTGGAACTGGACGACGAGACTTTCGCCGCGCTCGAAGCTGAGGCGAAGGCGCAGGAACAGTCCGTGGCTGACCTCCTCCTGGCCCTGGCGGGTGACCATGCGCGGGGCCGTGAAGCGTTCGAGCGCGGACGCCAGTACGCCCGGGAGGACCTGGAGCGCTATCCCGACGTGTTCAAGCGTTTCGCGGACTCTTGAATAGCCGTCACTGGCTCGTCACCGCGAGTTGACCCTCAGCTCTGGTATCCTGTCTGGCGCGTATGGCCACGACGAGTCACGCCCCGGAACTGGAATACCAAGCCGGACCCGAGCCCGGCCCGCTGGCGCCTTCGGAGACGATCTTCCGGATGCGGCAGGCTGTGCTCGATGGTCAGCCATGGTTCGAGGCGCTGCTCGATGCGGT